>NZ_JACFYJ010000089.1:0-34061 GCF_037126505.1 Paraburkholderia bengalensis | reverse complement strand
CGCGCAGCATGGTGGGTGTGGGCGTCGGCATGGTGCACCGGTTCTGACGCACGCCGTTCGGATCTCGGGGAAGGAGGGGCGCCGCGTTTGCGGCGCTTTCTTTCATGCCAGTTGCAGCAATGACGGGTTTGGTTCGCGCGCGCCAGTGGCACCATCAGGGCGCCGTCGCCGCCATCACTGTGAAGTCTTGAACCTGGCCGCCAACTGCTCCGCATTGCGCGCAAGCAAGCCGATGTCCGAACCGACTGCCGTGAACGTGCAACCCAGCTCGATATAGTGACGCGCGAGCGCCTCGTCGCCGATCAGGATGCCGGCCGGCTTGCCTGTCGCGACGATTCGTCGGATCGTCTCGTCGACGCTCTGCTGCACGTCGGGATGTTTGATGTCGCCGACATGCCCGAGCGCCGCGGACAGATCGCCTGGCCCGATGAAAATGCCGTCGATGCCTTCGACGGCCGCGATCCGCTCCACATTCTGCAGCCCACGCCGGCTCTCGATCTGCACGAGCACGCATAGCTCGTCGGCGCAATGCTTCGGATAATCCTGCACGCGTCCGAAGCCCGACGCGCGCGCCGCCGATGCATAGCCGCGCACGCCCTCTGGCGGATAGCGCGTGAACGAGACGGCGTCGCGCGCTTCGTCTTCCGTTTCGACGTAGGGAATCAGCAGCGTCTGCGCGCCGCTATCGAGCAGGCGCTTGATCGTCACCATGTCGTTCCATGGCGGGCGCACGATGGGATGCGCGGACGTGCCCGCGCAGGCCTGCAACTGGCTATGGACCATTGGGAGTTCGTTGGGCGCGTGCTCCATGTCGAGCAGTAGCCAGTCGAACCCCGCACCCGCAAGAATTTCGACGGACACATGGCTCGCGAGGCTCGACCACAAGCCGATCTGCTGACGCCCGTCCCGCAGCGCGCGTTTGAACGGATTCTCCGGAAGCTTCATTGCATTCTCCACAGAAGCATGCCTTCACAGATGGTCATGACCAGGGCAGCGCCTCGCGGCGCAACGGCTAGCGCGGCTTGTTGCGTTTCTCGGGCGGGGTGTAATCGATGGTGACGAAGCCGCCGCCCTGGAAACGTTGCGCGACGGGATCGAGCGGATTCGGTTTGGTGAGAATTTCGTCGGCATAGTCTTCCGCATTCTGACGCGGCTCGTAGCCAAGCGGCACCGCCGACGAATTGTCCCAGTAGCTACGCGTGTTGTTCGACACGCCCCAGACCACCTGAAAGCCAACGTCGGGCACGTTGATGCAGCGGTCGATCAGATGCAGGAAGTCGTCGTGGCCGAGCCAGGTGCTCAGGTGGCGGAACTCCGTCGGCTTCTCGATGCAACTGCCGATGCGGATGCACACGCTCTCGATGCCATGCTTGTCCCAGTACATGCGCGCGAGCGACTCCCCCCCACGCCTTGCTGAGTCCGTAGAAGCCATCGGGACGGAATGCGCAGTCGAGCGTGAGCTTGTCTTCGACTGGGTACATGCCGATCGCGTGATTCGAGCTTGCGAAAACGATGCGCCGCACGCCATGCCGCCGCGCGCCTTCATACACTTCGACGAGACCTCTCAGATTGTTCTCGATGATCTCGGGCAAAGGCCGCTCAACGCTCGTGCCCGCCATGTGAATCAGCACGTCGACTTCCTGCATCAGCCGATCGACCACGGCGGGGTCGCGCAGGTCGCCGTGCATCACATCCTCGCCATCGAACAGTGGTTCGAGTGCGCGCGAGCCAGCGGCGGAACGCAGGTTCACGCCGCGCGCGTTCAGCGCGGCGCGCAGGAAGCGGCCAAGCTGACCGCCCGCACCGCTCAACGCAATTTTTTTTCGTCATGGTCAAAAACCTTTAGCCGTCAGGCTGGGATTCGGGGGACATTCGGGAGATATTCAGCGGCCCGAGGTCTGGCGCACGGCGAGTTCGGCGGCGACGGCAGCCGAGGCAGCCGGCACGACGGCAGACTCAACTGCGCTCGACTCGCCGTACGTGATCAGCTTCCACGCGACAGTCGCGCCGATCACGTCGAACAACATCAGGCAGACGAACAGCGGGTTATATCCGAGGGTAGTCGCCAACGCGCCGACGATCAACGAGAAGATCATCCCGCCCAGCCAGCCGCACATACCCGAAAAACCCGTGGCCGTGCCGACTTCGTGCTGGCCGAATACGTCGGAGGCGAGCGTGAACAGCGCGCCGGAAATCGCCTGGTGCGCGAAAGCGCCCGTGCAGAACAGCGCGATCGCGACATACGGGCTGGCTGCAAGGCCGATGCACGCCGGTCCGATCATCAGCACCGCGCCGCAGACGATCACCAGCTTGCGCGAGTCGATCAGCGACCCGACGGACGCGCTGCGTGCTGCGCGCGGCGTTTCTGGCCCGCCAGGATGTATTCGCGTTCGTCGGCCGACGAAGTCGAGGATATAGCCCGCGATGGGCTGCATCACCGTGTATGCGCGCTGGAACGCCGCGACGACATACGAATACTGCTGCGTCGTCATGGCAGCTTCTCGGTGAGCGTCGGCGCCGCGACGGATTGCGAGCTGCGCGCGAGATCGTTGAAGACGGTCCCGAGCATGATGCGCCCGATGATCCATCAGCGTAGTCATTTGATCGTGTGGCGTTGCACTGCATGTTTCCTGCGGATGGCGGTCATCGCGAAACCGGGGCGATGCCGTTCGGATGAGTCTGTCTGATGAGGCTGAAGAGGCGCGAGCTTGTTGTTTTCGCTGCCGCGTGCGCCGCGCGGCAGCAGGGTAGGTGTCACGACTGTATGTCGTACACGCGTGATCAAAGCCAGGCTGCCGAGCCGCGACCCGCATCCGTGCGGGTGGCAGGCTTTGTTCGCAGCGCTTTTCTGTGTCAGACATCATTGCGTCAATGCGCATACTTGTCAAGCAAATATTTCATTTATCAAGAACGTTCCTCGATCGCGTCTGCGCGCCATTTCTTGCGCAAGGCCGCTTGTAATCTACAATGTCTTGAAAATCCCGATGAATGACGGACACGCGGCTAACCTCATCCTCCGCTTGACACGACACAAGTCGTTTTACAACATATGCTCAGCGACTGCACGATGAACAGCGGCCACGGCGGCATCACGCTCGGCAGCGAAATGGGCGGCGGTTGCAGAACATCTACGCGCGCAACCTGCAGATGCTGAATCAGAACTGGCAGACCAATCCGCTGAACATCGCGATCCGGATCAAGACCAACAATAAATCGCGGCGGCTACGGCAGCGCGATGCTTGCAGGCAGTCCCGTCAATTCGACCGTGCCGCTCGGCGTGGTGACGGCGAGCGCGGCGAATCCGTCGGCGGTGCAAGGCGGGCTGATCACTTTCGACTGCGACTATCAGCCCGCCAACGATGCCGTGCGCACGCGTCCCGCGCTGGTGCAGAACGTGTACATCTCGAACGTGACGGCGGGCAACGTGACGGTCGGCGGCGACGGGTTCGTGCTGCCAGGCAATCGTCGCGCAGGGGCCCGCCGCATTCGCCTACAACGGTCCCGCGCCGACGCCCGCCATTGCGCCCATTTCGGGCTTCACGATCACGAACTGCAATCTCGGCACGCCCGTTTGCAACGGCACGGCCAGCGCGACGACGCCCGGCGCGATCTACGCGACAACGTGAACGCGATCGCGCTGTCGAACGTGACGGTCGGCGCGGCCGTGTACAACACGTCGGTGGTGGATAGCCGGTAGCTTCGCGACTGCGTGAGGGGCGCGACGATCCGCGACAGTCCGCGACGATCCGCGACCTCGCACGCGAAAAGCGGCCCGTCCCATCAAGCCGAAACGCCCGCCAGACAAGCGTGCGCGCGCCATGACACAGGTCGACATAATTCGTCGATGGCGTTCGCGCAGGCGCTCGACCATACTGCGTTCCGCGTGCAGAGCTGCAGAAACGAAACGAAGCCGGCGATTCACGCAGCGACCGTGATATCGCCGATGGTGCGCAAAGCTTCAGTGAAGCCAGACATCGGACGATCTGTTCAACACCCGACCATCCGACCGATCAAAGGACTTCACATCATGTTTACATCGCTGAACACCGTTAGCCGCAAGACCATCCGCAGCGCGTCAGCCGCGCTCGCATTCAGCGCGATGCTGCTGAGCGGCTGTGCAGCCGCGAGCGTCACCAACTCCACGCAATATTCGACACTCGCGCAAGCCAATCCGCAGACCGTCTACGTCTACACGTTCGCGAGCAACCCCGATGCCGTGAAGCTCGACAACAGCGGCCTCGTGCACAAGCTGAGCACGGGCTTCCCGGGTTCGTCGCAAGCGGCGCAGCAGACGCAGGAAGCCGTCGCCGCCAGCGAAGCGCTCACGGACGAAGTGGTCGCGAAGCTGCAGGCAATGGGCATGCGCGCGATCCGCACCGACGCGCCGCCGCCCGCCGGCCAGAACGTGCTGATCGTCGAAGGCGCGCTCGGCTCGATCGATGCGGGCAACCATCGGCGCCGCATGCTGATCGGCCTGGGCGCAGGCAAGAGCGAAGTGACGGCGCACGTGCAGGTGCTGTACAAGCCGGCGGGCGGCATGCCTCAGCTCGTGCAGACGTTCGACGCCGACGCGAACAGCGGCCACATGCCGGGCGTCGCGGAAACAGCGGGCGTCGGCGCGGCCGTCGGGCACGTGGCGACGTCGGCGGCTGTCGGCGGCGCGGCGCACGTCGGCGCGGAACACAAGGGCGACAGCGTGACGGGCGACGCGAAGAAACTCGCCGACTCCGTCGCGAAGCAGGTCGCGCAGATCGGCGTCGCGCAGGGCTGGGTGTCCGGCGATGTGGTGAAGTAAGCAGAACTGAACAGGGCTGAACGGGACTGAACGGGACTGAACGGGACTGAACGGGACTGAGCCGGACTGATCGGGAGCAAGCGCAAAAAAGGCCGCGCATTGCGCGCGGCCCGGCAGCGAGGAGACGATGGCGATGCGGCAACGCATCGCCGTTTTTCATTTGCGCGCCTGTGCCCGCATGTCGCGCTCAGCCTTCGCGGAACAGGAAGCTATACGCGTTCAGTGCGGGCACGCCGCCCAGATGCGCGTAAAGCACCTTCGAGCCTTCCGGAAATTCGCCACGCCGCACCTTGTCGATCATGCCGTGCATCGACTTGCCTTCGTAGACGGGATCGGTCATCACGCCTTCGAGCCGCGCGCATAGCCGGATCGCTTCGAGCGTGCCTTCGTTCGGCAGACCGTACTCGGGGCCGCCGTAGCGCGTATCGAGCACGACATCTTGCGCGGTGATGTCGCGGCCCAGCTCGACCTGTTCGGCCGTGCGCTTCGCGATGCGCGTGATCTGATCGCGCGTCTGCTCGGGTTTCGCCGACGCATCGATGCCGATCACGCGATCCGCGCGCCCATCCGCTGCGAAGCCGACGATCATCCCAGCCTGCGTGCTGCCCGTCACCGAGCACACGACGATGTAGTCGAACCTGACGCCCAGCTCTTGTTCCTGCTGGCGCACTTCTTCCGCAAAGCCGACGAAGCCGAGTCCGCCGAGCGGGTGATCGGAGCAGCCGGCAGGGATCGCGTACGGTTTGCCGCCTGCCGCACGCACGCTGTCGAGCGCGTCTTCCCAGCTTTTGCGGAAACCGATGTCGAAACCGTCGGGCACGAGCCGCACGTCGGCACCCATGATGCGCGACATCTGGATGTTGCCGACGCGGTCGTACACGGCGTCGTAGTAGTTGACCCAGTTCTCCTGCACGAGCACGCACTTCATGCCCAGATGCGCGGCGACGGCGGCCACCTGGCGCGTCTGGTTCGACTGAATGCCGCCGATCGACACGAGCGTGTCGCAGCCTTGCGCGAGCGCCTCGGGGATCAGGTATTCGAGCTTGCGCGTCTTGTTGCCGCCGAAGGCGAGGCCGCTGTTGCAGTCCTCGCGCTTCGCATACAGCTGAACCTTGCCGCCGAGGTGGTCGGAGAGGCGCTTGAGGGGCTGGATCGGCGTCGGCCCGAAAGTCAGAGGATAGCGGGGAAAGCGTTGCAGGTTCATGGTCGAGGTCCGTTGATCGGGAATGGGCTTGGCGCGCGTCGGCGTGGCAGGCAGCCAGAACAGCCGATGCCGCGCTGACAGACATGATAGAAAAGTGCGCGCGAAATGAGCTTGCGAAATAAATCGTTGTCACATACTTTTGAAACGAGAACTGCAAACTCAACACGCCTTTATTTCTTCGTTCGGACCATGTGCGCAACAAAATTACGCCACGCCAAAACAGCAGACATCACGCCGCCCGCGCAACTCGACCGCATCGATCGCGCGATCCTCAAGCAGCTTCAGCAGGACGCGTCGATTTCGAACGTTGCGCTTGCGTCGAAAGTGAAGCTCAGCGCGCCGGCCTGTTTGCGGCGCGTCGAAAGGCTCAAGGAAATGGGGTTGATCCGCGCGACGGTCGCGCTGCTCGATCCGAAGGCGGTCGGCGCGGGCATGCTGGTCGTGATCGGCGTCGTGCTCGACCGCTCGACGCCCGAAACCTTCGCCGCATTCGAAAAGGCCGCGCAAAAGGTATCGGGCTGCATGGAGTGTCACGTGGTGACAGGCGAATTCGATTACTTCATGCTGGTACGCACGCGTAACAGCGAAAGCTTCAACCGTCTGCACGCGGAGCAATTGCTGTTCCTGCCAGGCGTGCGGCAGATCCGCAGCTTCATGGTGCTCAAGGAAATCCTGTCGACTACGAAGTTTCCGCTGTGAAGCCGGTTCAATGCGCGCTCATCAGGTCATATTGCGATATCGGCCGCATCGGGGTGCGCTTACAATAGCTGCGCAGACGAGGCAACATTTCGGCAATGAGCGACGAAGACAATCCTATCGGCAACACGGCAAGCCAGCACACCGGGCACGCGCAACCATGCGCGCCGGATCACGACGCGGCGGACGGTTCATCCGCGCGCATAATGAACTTCAGCGGCGACTGGCTGCAGCTATGGGCGGAATCCACGACCGACTACTCGATCTTCGCGCTATCGCCCGACGGCACGATCATCAGTTGGAATCGCGGCGGCGAAGCAATCCAGGGCTATCGGGCAGACGAAATTCTCGGCCAGCACATCCGCACGATGTACACCGACGAAGATCAGCGCAAGGGCTTGCCCGAACTGTCGCTGCAGCTCGCGCGCGAACACGGCCGCGACGAATCGGAAGGCTGGCGCGTGCGCAAGGACGGCACGCTGTTCTGGGCAAACGTGATCATCACGGCGCTGTACTCGCCCGAAGGGAAACTTCTGGGCTACGGGCGCGTCGTGCGCGATATCAGCGACAAGAAGAACGCCACGGATGCCGCGATCGAAAGCGACCGGCGCTTTCGCCTGCTCGTGCAGGGCGTGAATGACTACGCGATCTTCATGCTGTCGCCGGAAGGATTCGTGACGAACTGGAATCCGGGCGCGCGCCGCATTAAGGGCTACACCGACGAACAGATCATCGGCTCGCATTTCTCGTGCTTTTATACGCGCGAAGACGCGGCCGCGGGCATGCCGCAGCTCGGTCTCGAAACGGCCGCGCGCGAGGGCCGCTGGGAAGCGGAAGGCTGGCGCGTGCGGCGCGACGGCAGCCGTTTCTGGGCACACGTCGTGATCGACGCGATCCGCGACGAAAACGGCGCGCTGATCGGCTTCGCGAAAATCACGCGCGACATCACCGAGCGCCGCCAGGCCGCCGAACTGCTCGACCAGACCCGCGACGCGCTGTTCCAGTCGCAGAAGATGGAAGCGATCGGCAAGCTGACGGGCGGCGTCGCCCACGACTTCAACAACGTGCTGCAGGTGTTGCGCGGCAATCTGGAACTGCTCGGCGCGCGTCACGAAGATAGCTGGAGCCGCGCGCGCGTCGGCCGCGCGATCGAGGCCGTCGAGCGCGGCTCGAAGCTCGCGGCGCAACTGCTCGCGTTCGGGCGCCGTCAGGCGCTGCAGCCCGTGGTGAGCAATCTCGGCGACGTACTGCGCAGCATGGAAGACCTGCTGCGCCGCGCACTCGGCGAGCGCGTGCGCGTGCGGGTCCAGGAATCGCATCCGGGCGTCGACGTGTGGAATGTGTTCGTCGACACGCATCAGCTTGAAAACGTCCTGCTGAACCTCGCCATCAATTCGCGCGACGCGATGCCCGAAGGCGGCCTGCTGACCTTCGGTCTGTCGAACGCCGTGCTCGACGCAAAAGCGGCAGCGGCGTCGCAGACCACGCCGGGCGAGTACGTAAAGATGACTGTCACCGATACGGGCGCGGGGATGAGCGCGGAAGTGGTCGAGCGTGCGTTCGATCCGTTCTTCACGACAAAGCCCGAAGGCGAGGGCACGGGGCTCGGCCTGAGCATGGCGTACGGCTTCGTGCTGCAAAGCGGCGGTCATATCGAACTGGCGAGCACGCCCGGCGTCGGCACGACGGTGACGATCTATCTGCCTCGCTCGACGGACACGCCCGTCGCGCGTCCGCACACGCCACGCGACGCCGAGTGGGAAGATGGCGTGCGCGGCGACGAGACCGTGCTCGTCGTCGAGGACGACCGGCGTGTGCAGTTGACGGTCGTCGACATGCTGTCGCAGCTCGGCTACGGCGTGCTGACGGCCAACGATGCCACCGACGCGCTGACCGTGCTGCGCAGCGGCGCGAAAGTCGATCTGCTGTTCACGGACGTCGTCATGCCCGGCCCGTTGCTGAGTCCTGAAATGGCGCGCCAGGCGCTGATGATGCGGCCGTCGTTGAAAGTGCTGTTCACGTCGGGCCATACGCGCGACACGTTGGGCCTGGACGCGCAACTGCGCGGCGGCGCCGAACTGCTGCAAAAGCCGTATAGCCGGATGCAATTGGCCCGCAAGATACGCGATGTATTCGATGGCATGACGGGCGCGCAGCGCAATGCTGCGTCACCGGGCGGATCGGGCGCGTCGGGCGCCAGCGCGGCGAGCGCGCTGACCATCCTTGTCGTGGAAGACGAGCCGGACGCGCGCGAGGCGCTATGCGAGCTGCTCGGCTTGCTCGGGCATGCTTACGAATCGGCGGGCAACGCGGAAGACGCATTGCAGCGGCTGCAGCGGCGCGCTTTCGACGTGCTGCTCACGGACCTCACGCTGCCCGGCATGTCGGGCCTCGAACTCGCGCGCGCGGCGATGGACATGCACGCCGCAAAGCGCGTCGTGTTCGCGACAGGCCACGACGCGCCCATGCGGGACGAATCGCTGCCGTTCGCCTGGACAGCGCTGCGCAAGCCGTATTCCTTGGATCAGCTGAAAGCGGCGCTCGCCGCACACGCGTAGCGCGGCGGTGCTACGTGCGCTGTCTCGCGACGGTAGCGCGAACCTCAGCGCGACGCGAGCTTGCCGGCGTCGCGTAACGCCGCGACGATCGCCGCATATGCACGTTCGCGGGTGGCCTCGTCGGGCGCGCGCAGGGCGAACGACGGATGATACGTCGGCACGACATGCCGGCCGCCATGCGTCAGCACCTTGCCGACGACCGCCTGCAGCTTCGCGGCCCGGTCTTCGAGAATCGCCTTCAACGCCGTTGCGCCGAGCGCGACGATCACGCGCGGGCCGACAGAAGCCAGTTCGCGCTCCAGCCAATAGTGGCACGCATCGATCTCCCGCTGCGCGGGCGTCTTGTGCATGCGCCGCTTGCCGCGCGGCTCCCACTTGAAATGTTTGACGGCGTTCGTCACGTAGACGTCGCGACGCGACACACCCGCTTCCTTCAGCGCATCGTCGAGCAGCTGCCCGGCGGGGCCGACGAACGGCGCGCCTTGCTGGTCTTCCTTGTCGCCGGGTTGCTCGCCGACCATCATGATGGGCGCATGCTTCGGCCCGACGCCGCCAACCGCCTGCGTCGCACGCGACCACAGCGCGCAGCGGCGGCAATCGTCGAGCGTCACGGGATGTTGCCCGGGCTCGACGTCCGCCGGGTGCTGCGCTGTCGGTGCGGGTCGCCCGCGCGCTTCATCGGGAACGTCGGCCGAAGCGGAGGAAGCGGTGGATTTACGGCTGCTCATGATGGGGTTCGAAGTGTGCGCACTGCATGCATTGCCCGTCTTGCTGCCAACGCGAGCAATAGTCGTTCCCTCGCACGGGGGCGCACGATGGCGCGCGGTTCGATGGCCGCAGCGGAATGCTTCTTGCGGCCCATTGGCAGCAGTACGCAACGCAAACCCATCTGAACCGGAGGCCATCATGAGCACGCTGAATCCCGATGACGAACAACGTCCCACTGCGCGGCAAAAGGGGCATGACAATGCGTCGCTTGGACCGAGCGATTCGTCGGATAGCGGCAGCGACGTAGCAGGCGCGAAGCGTCACCCGTTCGATGTCGACGACGAACTCGACAATCACGCGCTCGAAACGGGCGAAGCGGAACTCGCGAGCGATTCCGATCGCGCAGGCACGGGCGAACGCGCATCGGCGGACGGCGACTCGACGCTCGAGGAGAACGAAGACATCGAGGTGGATCGCGTGATCGATGCAATGGGCGAAGAAGAGACGCAAGGCATCGCGGACGAACTCGTCGAATTGGACGAGGAGCCAGTCGAGGAAGCGTCGGAGCCTGACGCAGATCTCGATGCAGATTCAGATGCAGATCTGGACGCAGATCGTGGCGCAAGCCGGCCCGCAACTCGCAAGTGAACACGCCAGGCGCATCGCTTGCTCAAAGCGATGCCAGGCGTGACGGCGTGCGCGAAAGCGGCCTCGAGTGTGGCTGCATCGCGCTGCCGTCGTTTATCGACTGAAGTCTGGAATAAGGGGGCACCATGTCGCTCATCGTTGCCGCACGATTCATCACATTTCCGGCCGCCGAATCAGCCGCTGAACGGTTGTTCCGGGCGGGTTTCGTCGAGGAGGACGTGTCGCTGTTTTTCGTCAATCCGCGCGGTCAGCACGCGCGCTTTCCGATTGGCGGCGATGAAAACAAGGACGCCGCCGCGACGGATGCGCCCAAGGGAGCGGGCATGGGCGTCACGATTGGGGCCGTCGTGGGTGCCGTGGTCGGTGTCGGCATCTTCACGGCCTTTTCGGCACCCGTGCTGGTGTCGGCGATCGCGGCGGGTGTGGGCGCGTATATCGGCTCGCTGATCGGCGCGATGTATCGCACGCGCGGCGGCGGTAAGGGCGCGCATCGCGAGCATGCGCATTTTGAAGAGCGCGACTCTGGCGTGCTGCTCGCTGTGCACGTGACGCCCGAATCGCAGCAGCTCGCCGCGCGGGTGCTGCGCGAAGCGGGCGGCATGGCCATCGAGCGCGCCACGGGACGCTGGCAGCAAGGCCGATGGGCCGACTTCGATCCGACGCGTCCGCCGCAGCCGGTGCAGACGGCAACGACCGCACAGACCGCACAGACGGGAGCGGGTGCTGCCGGTCGCGACGTCGAACGGTCCGCGCAAAGGCACGCGTAAGGCAAGCATAAGGGACGCATAAGGTACGCGTGAGGTACGCGTGAGGTACGCGAAATGACGTGTATGCCTAACGTCGGTCGATCCAAACGAACACAGCGCGCGGCATGACGCCGCGCGCTGTGTTCGTTTTACTGCCGTACCGCTACTTCTTTTGGCCGGGTCCGATGCACGGAGCCGTTGCGGCGTCCTTATCGACCGCCGGCCGTGTCGTCGTCCTCTTCTTCATCGTCCAGGTCGTCCTCGAAATCGTCATCGTCGTCGAGCGATAGCCGGCCCATCCCGACACCGGCATCCTTGTCCGCATACGGTTGACGTGGGGCGTTCTCGTCCGGGGCGTAATTCTTTCTGACCATTGGCAGCTCCATGAAGAAAGTTGAACGAGCCCGCATCGCGCGCAAGCCGCGCGCCTGGAATCGAAGCAGGCGGGCAACTACCAATAATGCTCCCATGCGATCCGCGCCACCAGCGGCAAATGATCGGATGCGACGCGCGCGCGCATGCTGCGGTGCACCTGAACGTCAAGCAGCCGGTCGGCGGGATGCATCCAGATGCGGTCGAGCGCAAACATGGGCAAGCGCGACGGAAACGTGCGGGGCGCGGGCGCCGCACGAAAATGGGTGACGAGCATGCGCAGCGCCTGGCCCCAGACGAACCATTCGTTGAGATCGCCCATCAGGATCACGGGCATGCGCGGCGTGTCGAACGCCGCGATCAGCGCGCGAATCTGCGCGCGCCGCTCGCGCGCAGTGAGGCCCAGATGCGTCGCGACGACGCGCAGCGCGCGCTGCGCGCCGTCCGCTGCAGGACGGGCGCCGACACCGGCGTCGAGCGAGACGTCGACGTCGAGTGCGCCGCGCGCCTCGCGCGTGCCGAATGACAGATCGAGCGAACGCGTCGCGCGAATCGGCAGGCGGCTCAGGATCGCGTTGCCATAACGGCGCTCGGGTGTATCGAGCGTCGGGCCGGCGATCGCGTCCATGCCTGTCGCCTCGCGCAAGATCGGCAATGCGTTCGGTGCGAAGCTGCCGCCGAGCGGCACTTCCTGCAACGCGACGATATCCGCGTCGAGTTCGCCGATCACATCGGCGATCCGCTCGGCCGAGCGTCGTCCGTCGGTGCCGACGGTATCGTGAATGTTGTACGTGGCGATGCGCAGTGCACGCGCCGGCGCGCTAACGGGGCGCGCTTGCATGGTCGAGGCGGGTGCGTTCATGAGCGGCGCGCGAAAAAGCGTTGCAGTATCACCGACAAACCGACCAGCGCCGCGCCGATCAACGCAACGAGCGAAAGCCCCGTCAGCGACGGATGGCGCACGGCCGCAACCAGCTGATGCGCGAAGGTGGTCGCGAGCACGATGCCCGGCGTCATGCCGAGCACCGTGCCCGCCAGATAGTCGCGCAGGCCGATATGCGAAGCGCCCGCGGCCAGATTGATGATCGTGAAGGGCGCGACGGGCACGACGCGCAGCAGCACGACCGTTACGAGCCCTTTTTTACCGAGCTTTTCGCTGATGCGGTTGATGCGGCTGCCTGCGAGTTTGCGCACGGCATCGTGTCCGAGCGACGCACCCGCGTAATACGTGATGCACGCCGAGATCATCGTGCCCGCGAAGGCGTAGGCGCTGCCCCACAGCGCGCCGAACACGAAGCCGCTCACGGCGATCAGCAATGTGACGGGCACCGACACGCTCGCGGCAAGCGCGTAAAGGGCGACGATCGCCAGCGAGCCGAAATGCGATGCGTGAATCCGCTGCACTTCGTGTACGAGCGCGGCAAAGCTGACGGCCTCGCGCAGCGGCGTGAAGCGCCACAGCACCGCGAGCGCCGCGACGCCCAGCGCGAGCGCGCCGAACGCGAGCAGCTTCCCCGTGAGGGGACGGCTGCGCTCTTCGGGCAGGAAGTGGCGCACGAGTTCCTGCGGCGCGACGGGCGCTTCGGGATCGAGCACGGACACACGCGAAGCGAGATCGTCGAGGTCGCCGCTGACGACGGGATCGAGGGGTGTCAGCGTGCGCGCACCGTGACGCAACTGCGCGATCGCCGCATTCAGACGTTGCGTGCGCAGCGCGGCCTGCACGTCGGCGGGCGAGACGTCGAGGTGCTCGGCCAGCAGCCTGTTACGCACCGACGCGATGGCTGCCCGCACGCGCGCGTCGCCGCGCGCTTCGAGTGTGATGTTGCATTCGGTGTCGAGCACCATCGAGCGGTTGTTCAGGTTCGCGCTGCCGATGATCAGCAACTCGTCGTCAACCGTCATCAGCTTGCTGTGCACGTTGATGATCTGGCCATGGGCGTCGTCGTTCGCGCTCGCGATGTCGCCGCTGATTTCGATGGTCGGTGCGTACATCGCATAGCGGCCATGCCCGTCGGCCTGCTTCATCGCTTCGTGGAGCTTCGCGCGCAACACGCCCATCGTCGCTTCCTGCAGCCAGCCGCTGGTCCGCTCGGGACCGATCACGGCGATGTCGGGGCCGTCGGCGTCGGTCAGACGCGAGGCGAGCGCGGCACCGACGCGGCTGGCCGTGAAGTACTGGTTCTCGATGTAGATGGCATGCTTCGCCGCCGCGATCGCGTCGACATAGAGCTGCTGGATCTGTGCGACGAGCGGCCGTCCTTCGAAGGCCGGCGCCGTCAGCGAAATGCCTAGCGCGACATCTTCGACATCGGCGGCGACGCCTGCGGGCCAGAGATTCGTGCGACGTGTGCGAGGCGCTTCGCGCGCGAGATCGGGCGAACTCTCGATTGGCTTGCCTGTCGCGCGTTGCCAGCGCTCGCGCACGAGCCGGCCGACGGCATGCGCGGCGGGGCCGTCGAACATCGCCTGCACGTCGTGCATCGGCTGATAGGGCGTTGCGTCGGGATTGCGGCGCAACGGCGCGTGCAGATCATGCGCGACGTAGTCCCGCGCGCGCGTGAGATCGATGCCGCCGGCAAACGCGAGCGCATCGTCGATGACGACGATCTTCTGATGGTGCGACGAACCGAGGGGATGCCGCCCGTCTTGCCGGAAGCGGATGCGGCGATGGGTGCGCCAGCCCATCTTGTACACAGGCAGCCACTCGCGCTCGAACGCGTAGAGCATCGCGAAGTCCCACGCGAGAATATGGATGCGCAAGTGCCGGTTCTTTACCGCGAGCGCGCACAGGAAATCGGCGAGCCCTGCGGGCAGTCCATCGGGTGCGCCGCCGGGGACGAGCTCCAGACGGCTGTCGATGTCCCAGCCGACGATGTGGATCGAATGGCGCGCGCAGGTCATCGCGGCGCGCAGCGCCGAGAAGTAGTCGGCCGCATCGATCAGGACGCGAAAGCGCTGTGCGCGCTCGATGCGCTCGCAATTGTGGCCCGGACGCAGCAGGCCAGGCGGCGCACCTGGGGCACGGGTCGCGCCGGCGCGTGGATCGATGGTCGTCGGTTCTGTCGTGGCGTTGGTGGCGGATTGGATCATCGGCGAGCGGGCTTGCAGGCTGCTTTGTTGCGACCGCACCGCTGCAAGAAAGAAGCCATCGCGTACGGTCGAGTCAACGGGCAGCAAGCACTGTTCCTCACGAGGGCTGCGGGCAGTTGCGGTAAAGAAACCACCGACAGGAACGCCGCTTGCCGCCTTCATCGACATGCGCGCTACGTGCGTTGCGCGGCGCGATACCCGATACCCAGGTCCAACCACGTGTTCAACCGCAAAGAGGATCTCACCATGAAACAACCGATGAGCACGCAAAAAGCCGCAGCGAATCAGCCCGACCATCCGAATCAGCCGAATCAGCCGAATCGCGATGGCGGGCAGCAACAGCAGAATCAGAAGCCGCCGCCGCATCAGGGCGGACAGCGTCAGCCGTAATGCACGCCGCTCGCAGCCGATGTTGAGCGCGGCGCGCAACGATCGCATGCCGCCGTGCAAAGCTTCCACGTCCATATGTAGATCTTTCAGCAGACCATGCACGGCACGACGTTGGACGCGTCACAGAAGGCATGACGTATAGGAGCACTAGAAGGCGCACTAAAAGGAGCACCACATGGAACAAAAGCCGGAACAAAAGCTGGAACAGAAGCCGGAACAAACGCCCTCCACAAATCCGGGCGAAGCACGCAACGAGCCGCGCAAAACCGGCACGACCACCGAGCCCGGGGAGCCGACGGAAACGATGAAGGCCACGAATCCGCCGCGCTCGAATGAACATCCCAGGCAGACGGCGGAGGTGCCGCTCGGCAGCGGCGATCGTCCGGAGCCGCCGGGCGCGGGCGGCGTGCCGTCGCATCACGACGCTTGATTGCATCGTGGTGAGCGCGAGGTTCGCGCTGCGCGGCTCGCGATGCTTCGCGTGATCGCGCAGTGCGAACGCCGCAGTACAGACACAAGCGCAACGCGACGAAGGCAGCGGCTCAATCCGCTGTCGCGATCGCCATCGCGTCGGCGACACTCAACGGCTTGCGCATCGCTTCGGCAAGCATGCCGATCTGCTTCTCCCGGTTGCAGCCCACGGCCGCCACCAGCTTTCCCTTGTCGCCGAGTAGCGCGATGAACTCGAACGTATCGGGCGTGCCCGTGAATCGCGTTTCGTCCCAGTGAGCCGCGCGGCCAAGATAGTCGAACGTCTTGCCGTAGTGATAGGTCCAGAAATACGGCACGAACGGCTCGGCGGGCGGCCGGCCGAGCATCGCGTTGACGGCGATGCGCGCATGCTGCTGCGCGACGCGCCAATGCTCGATCCGCGTGCGCTCGTCGATGGGCGCATGCAGCGGAAATCGCGCGATATCGCCTGCTGCATAGAGGCCTTCCATCACGCGCATCGACTCGTCGACATCAAGGCTCTTGTCGCCGTTGCGCGTCACGCCTTGAATGAAGTCCGTCGCGGGCGTCACGCCCGTGCCCGCAACGATGAAATCGCACGACACGCTGTCGCCGTTATCGAGCGTGACGCGCAGTGCGCCGTCCGCGTCGCCTGGATCGCGCGGCGCAACGGCGCGCGCCTGGCGGCCCATGCGCACGCGCACGCCATGCGCTTCATGCAGGCGCATGAACAGCCGGCCAAGCTCGGGGCCGAACTGCTTTTCGAACGGCACGTTGCCGGGCGAGACCACCGTCACGCGCAGCTTGCGCTCGCGCAGCGCCGACGCAACCTCGAGCCCGATGAAGCTTGCGCCCAGCACGAGGGCATGCTCGCTCTGCGCGGCGACATCGACGAGCTGGCGCGCATCGTCCCGATTGCGCAGCAGACGGACGCGCGCTTTCACGGCGGCGTCGTCGGCGCCTTGCAAGGGCAGACGCTTCGGTATGCCGCCCGTCGCGACGAGCGCCGCGTCGTAGTGAATGGACGGCGCGCTGCCGATATCGATGCGTTTCGCGCGCGCATCGAGTGCCGTGACTTCAGCCTGGATCAGGTCGATTGCGTGCTTCTCGAAGAAGTCGTCGGGCAGGAGCGACGGAATCTTCTCCGGCGACATCTCGCCCGACGGCACGAATTTGCTCAGCACGGTACGGTCGTAAGGCGTGCGCGGCTCGCGATCGATCAGCACGACGCGCCCCGCGTAACCCGCTTCGCGTAATGCCGCGCACGCAGCCCCACCCGCCGCGCCGGCACCGACGATCGCGAACGTGCGCGCGTCCGAAGCGCTCGCCGTGGCGATGCTGGCTGGCTCCGGCATGCTGTCGACCAGCACGTCGTCCTGCGTCACACGTACGGGATAGCGCGTGAGGGGCAGCAGCGGGGGCGGTTCCACCAGCGCGCCGCTGTCGATGTCGAACGTGCCTTTGTGCCACGGACACACGAGCCGGCCGTTGCATAGCGCGCCCTGTTCGAGCGGTGCGCCCGCATGCGGACAGTCAGCGCCATACGCGCGCACGGCGTCGCCGCGACGGATCAGCAGAATGGGCGTTCCGTCGACCTCGACGCGCTTCATGCTGTTGTCGGCCAGACCGGACAGTCGCGCGACCTTTTGCATGCTGCTGTTCTGCGGGTTCGTGTTGTTGGTGTCGTTCGTGTTGTTCGTGTCGGTGGTCATCGTTTTCCTCATGGGATCGGCGCTGCCGCATTGCCGCACGAAGCGCGCTTCGCGTGGCGGGCGCTTGCCTGTGTCGTGCAAACGCCATGCCGTGCGGCCCGGGCCGACCACGCACGCGCAAAGACCGCGTGCCAGGCGTATCGCGCGCGAATCGCCCGGCCCGCCTGGCCCACTCGGGCCTGCGATGGGCACGCCGTTTGCATTGGCGTTCGCTGAGCCCGCCGGATGAATGGGCCAGACCGACACATCGATGCATGAACCCATGCCGTCCGACGGCTCGCGATGGAGGAACCAGATGAACGATATCGGCCACGATCCTTTGCGGCGCGCCGCGCCCGCTGCGTGGTACCTCAACAGCGGACTGCGTCTGTCCGACGAAGAACCGGATGCCGAGGCCGAGCCGAGGCGTTACGCGCTGGTGCCGGCGCTGGAACGCTATCTCGCGGGCGTGCGCTATGCCGACGAAAACGCGGCAAGCCGCGCCGCGACGCTCGATGCGCTCGCGCGCGAGGCATGGACTGGTTGCCGCTGCCGGGCCGCGGCGAAACGGCGACGCGCTGGCGCGGCCTTGCCGCCGTCGCCGCGTGCGACCTGTCGCTCGTGAAGCTGTACGAAGGCCACACCGACGCGCTCGCGATTCTCGCCGAACTCAAGCGCGCCGATCTCGCCGACGACGGCAGCTGGGCCGTGTGGGCCGCCGAGCCGCCCGACGCGAAGCTGATCGCGCGCCCGGCGGGCGGCGACACGCTGACGCTCGAAGGCACCAAAGCCTGGTGCTCCGGTGCGCCGCATGTGTCGCATGCGTTGGTGACGGCATGGCGGGATGGCGAGCCGGTGTTGGCTGCCGTCGAACTGTCGCAGGATTCGATCGCGATCGATCCCTCCGGCTGGCAGGCCGTCGGCATGCGCGCGACGGGCACGAGCACGGTGCGCTTCGACGGCACGCGGGCCGTGCAGATCGGCGCGCCGGGTGCGTATCTGGCGCGGCCGGGGTTCTGGCACGGCGGCGCGGGCATCGCCGCGTGCTGGTACGGTTGCGCGGCTGGGCTGGCGTCGATTCTGCGCGACAGCGTGAGGCACCACGCGAATCCGCACGCGTGCGCTCACCTTGGCGCTGCCGATGCCGAACTGTCCGCCGTCGCCGCGTTGCTGCGCGAGTCGGCTGCGTGGATCGACGGGCATCCGCGCGACGACGCGCAGCGCGCGCTGCGCGTGCGCGTCGCCGTCGAGCAGGCGGCCGCGCAGGTGATGGAGCACGTGTCGCGCGCGCTGGGCGCGGCCCCGTTTTGCAGCGATCCATGGTTCGCGCACGCGATCGCTGATCTGCCCGTGTTTCTGCGGCAAAGCCACGCCGAACGCGATGAATGTGCGCTCGGGCAAACGCTGCTCGACGACGACGCTGCCGCCGAGCCGTGGACGCTCGCAGGCGAGCCGCGCAGTGCGGCGGACGAAATCAGCGGCGAAAAAGACGCCGCGAGAGACGCTGGAATTGCACGCGAAGCCGACCATGCCCGCGAAGCGCGTTGAAGCCATCGAGGACGCGCATGTCATTCCCCGCCGCCTATTTCGACGATCTGTACCGCCGGGACGACGATCCCTGGGACTATCGCGCCAGCTGGTACGAGCGCCGCAAGCGGCTGCTGACCGTCGCGGCGCTGCCGCGCGAAAGCTATCGGTCGGGCTTCGAGCCCGCGTGTTCGAACGGCGAGCTGTCCGTGCTGCTCGCGCAGCGCTGCGACCGGCTGCTGATGTGCGATATCAGCGAACACGCCGTGCGGCTCGCGCGCGAGCGGCTCGCGCATGTGCGCAACGTCGCGATCGAGCGGCGCGCGATGCCCCAGGCGTGGCCCGAGGCGCGTTTCGATCTGATCGTGATCGGAGAGCTGGGCTACTACCTGACCCGCGAAGCGAATAGCGAACTCGCGCAGCGCGCCTGCGCATCGTTGACGGACGACGGCACGCTGGTCGCGTGCCACTGGCGACATCCGTTCGAAGGCAAGCTGCAATCGGCCGACGACGTGCACGCGAGCTTCGACGCGCAGCCCGCGTTGCATCGCATCGTGCAGCACGCGGAGCACGATCTGCTGCTCGACGTGTGGTCGAAAGACGGCCGGTCGGTTGCGCAAGGTGAGGGGATTGCATGATCGGCATCGTGATTCCCGCGCACGACGAAGAGGAACTGCTCGCCGATTGCCTGCAGGCCGCGCGTATCGCGGCGGCGCATCCGGAGTTGCGCGGCGAAACAGTCAGGATCGTGGTCGCGCTCGACAGCTGCACGGACCGCTCGGCACAGATCGCGCGCTGCTCGACACGACGCGTTGACGCTCGACGTGCGCAACGTCGGCCTCGCGCGCGCGGCGGGCGCGGCGGCGCTGCTGGAACAGGGCGTGCGCTGGCTCGCGTTCACGGATGCCGACAGCCGGGTCGCGCCAGACTGGCTCGTCGCGCAACTGGCGCTCGACGCGGAAGCCGTCTGCGGCCCGGTGATCGTCGACGACTGGCGCGAGCACGACGCGTTGACGCGCGAGGCGTTCTATCGCGCGTACCTGAACGCCGACGGACACCGCCATGTTCATGGCGCGAATCTCGGCGTGTCGGCGCGGGCGTATTGCCGCGTCGGCGGCTTTCCGCCGCTCGCGTGCAGCGAGGATGTCGCGCTGGTCGGACTGCTGGTCGAGACGGGCGCGCGCATCGCGTGGAGCGCGGCACCGCGCGTCGTGACGAGCGCGCGGATCGCGTCGAGAGTGCGCGGCGGATTCGGCGACACGCTCGCCGGGTTGAGCGCGCGCGGATAGCCTCTGGGCAGGTTGAATCGAAGCCGGTTCAGCGCGGATCGTCCGGCTCGCTCGCATAGCGCCCCAGAAACATGTCCGCCGACGACTCCGCGATGCGCTGCTGCTCGGCGAGCGACAACGGCGGCTGGCCCATCGTCACCTGCGGCCAGAACGCGAATCCCTTCACGAGACCATGAAGCTGCTGCGCGGCGAACGCCGGATCGGGCGCGTCGAGACGGCCGTCGGCGGCGGCCGCGCGGATCCAGACAGTCAGCCCTTCTTCGCGCTCGCCGATGCGCGCCACCATATCGCGCGCGCGTTCCGGCGAATGGATGCCCGCCGCGATCGCCACGCGTGCCAGCGACATGAACGCCTCGTCGTTCAGCAGGCGCAGCTTCTGCGCGAGCAGGTCGATCAACTGGGCGCGCAGCGGCAGATCCGCGCGATAGCCGGGCGCGTCGCCCGCCTGGCTGGCTGCCCACAACTGCTGCAGGATCGCCGCGAACAACGCTTCCTTGCTGGGGAAATGGTTGTACACCGTGCGCTTCGATACGTTCGCGCGCGCCGCGATGCGGTCCATGCTCGTGGCGTCGTAACCGGAGGCGCGAAATTCGTCGATGGCCGCTTCGATGACGGCCGCGCGCTTGCGATCGGTCAGGCGGGAAGGAGGGGTGGTGCTGTCGTCCATGAGCGAATTTTACACCGCCGGGTTTACTTTTCGGGATAATAAACTACACTGTGCAGTCTACCTTTGACTTACTCCTGATGAGGTGCAATGAAATCGATCATCGGCTCTCTTGGTCAGATGCTTGGCTTGACCGCCGCGCGACGCGGCCGTGCGCTGTCCGCCACGTCGCCGCAGCATGACGGCGAGCGCTTTCGCAACGTCAAGCCGCGTCCCGTCGAAGGATTCGGCAAGACGCTGCGGATCGCGTGGAACGTGCTGTTCAACAAGCCGGACGGCACGACGCCGTCGGGGCCGTTGCCCGTCGAGGCGGTCACGCGCGCCGATCTCGACGGCGCGCCGGACGGGAGCCTGTTCAGGCTCGGCCATTCGACGTTGCTCTTCAAGCTGCGCGGCCAGTTCTGGCTCACCGACCCGGTGTTCGCGGAGCGCGCATCGCCGTTCAGGCGCATGGGCCCGAAGCGCTTCCATGCGCCGCCGATCGCGCGCGATGCGCTGCCGCCGTTGCGCGGCGTGATCCTCTCGCACGACCACTACGATCACCTCGACCGCGAGACGGTGCTGGCTCTTGCCGACACGACGGGCGTGTTCCTGACGCCGCTCGGCGTCGGCGACCGGCTGATCGAGTGGGGCATCGACGCGTCGAAGGTGCGCCAGTTCGACTGGTGGCAAGGCGTTGAAATCGACGGCGTGCACTTCACGGCGACGCCCGCGCAGCATTTCTCCGGCCGCAGCCTGTTCGACGGCAACAGCACGTTGTGGGCGTCGTGGGTAATCGTCGACGGCGACCTGCGCGTGTTCTTCAGCGGCGACACGGGCTACTTCGACGGCTTCAAGACAATCGGCGAGCGGCTCGGTCCGTTCGACGTGACGTTGCTGGAAACGGGCGCCTATGACGCGCAATGGCCGTACGTCCACATGCAGCCGGACGACACCGTGCAGGCGCATGCCGATTTGCGCGGACGTTGGCTCGTGCCGGTTCACAACGGCACATTCGATCTCGCGATGCACCGCTGGCAGGAGCCGTTCGAGCGCATCGTCGGGCTGGCCGCGGCGCGCGGGATCGCGCTCGCCACGCCGCGCATGGGCGAACGGCTGGATCTCGCCGCGCCGCATCGGGGCGAGCGGTGGTGGCGCGAGGTGCCGGATGCCGTCGGCGCGCCCGAAGCGGCGCGGCGCCGAGGCGCGTGCCGGCCGGCGGGGCAGAGCAACGGGTGAAGGGCGTTTGCCGCCAGGGCAGGGATAGACGCCGAGGACAGACGTTCGCGCGATGCGCCCACGCACTTCGACGAATCGCGCTAAGGTATGGCCTCGACACCGCGACCGCGCGTCGCGGCCCGCCACCCACGCTTTGAACCCTGGAGATTCACCTCATGTCCGAACCCACGCAGTTCTGGATGATCGACGGCGCGCCAACGCCCGTCGGCCCGTTTTCCCACGCGACGGAATCAGGCGGCTGGGTATTCGTGACGGGCCAGATGCCCACCTCGCCCGACGACGATGACGCGCCATTGCCCGAAGGCGTCGCCGCGCAGACCAAACGCGTGATGGACAACCTCGTGCTGGTGCTCAAGGGCATGGGGCTCGGACTCGAGCACGTCGTGTCGGCGCGCATTTTCCTCACCGAATTCAAGCGCGACTACGCGACGATGAACGCCGTCTACGCCGCGCACTTTCCGCCTGGCCGTCTGCCCGCGCGCACCTGCGTCGGCGTCACGGGGCTCGCGCGCGATGCGCTCGTCGAGATCGACTTCATCGCGCGACGCCCGTAGGCGCGCCATTCCCATGCGCCGTTCCATCGAACGTTGCGGGCGCCGCGATTTTCTGCAGCGCGCGCTGATGCTGCCGCTTGCCATGTCGATACCGTCGTTGGCGCGCTCCGCCGATCAGAAGCCCTTTCCGAAGATGGAACGCCGCGCGATTCCGTCGACGGGCGAACCGTTGCCCGTGGTCGGCTGCGGCACCTGGCGCACGTTCGATGTCGGCGATGATCCGAACGGCCAGGCGCGCCTTGCCGAGGTGCTTGACACGCTGTTCGCCGCGGGCGGCTCGGTGATCGATTCGTCGCCGATGTACGGCTCGTCGGAAGCCGTCGCGGGCACGCTGCTCACGCGGCTCGACGCGCACGGCAAGGCGTTCGTCGCGACCAAGGTGTGGACGCAGGGACGCGAAGCGGGCATCGCGCAGATGGAGGAGTCGATGCGCCGGCTGCAGCAGCCGCGCGTCGATCTGATGCAGGTGCACAACCTCGTCGACTGGCGCACGCAGCTGGTGACGCTGCGCGACTGGAAAGCGCGCGGGCGGATTCGCTATATCGGCATTACGCACTACACGTCGAGCGCGTTCGACGACGTGGCCAGCGTGATGCGCAGCGAAAAGCCGGATTTCGTGCAGATCAATTACGCCGCCGACGATCGCGACGCCGGGCAACGCATCCTGCCGCTCGCGCATGATCTCGGCATCGGCGTCGTCGTCAACCAGCCGTTCGGCGGCGGCGGGTTGCTTGCGCGAATCGGCAAGACGCCCGTGCCCGCGTGGGCCGCCGACATCGGCTGCGCGACGTGGGCGCAATTGCTGCTGAAGTTCGTGCTGGCGCAACCCGCTGTCACCGTCGTGATACCGGGCACGGGCCGCCCCGAATACATGGCCGACAACGTGCGCGCGGGCGTCGGGCCGTATCCCGACCAGGCGATGTGCAAGCGGATCATCGAGGCCGTGGGCGGCTGAGCGCCTCGCGGGTGCGGCTGAGCGCCTCGCGCGTGCGGCTGAGCGAGCCACCGTGCAACGATAGCCCGGCCTGTGCACGAATTCTCCCACGCCAGCCGGGCCCGCAGCATCAGGACGCCGACGCCTTCAGCAGCACGGGATCACTGCGATAGACGTCCGGGAACATCTGCTTCAGGTAGTCGATCTTGGGCAGATCGTTGATCGCGATGTACGGCGAATCGGGATGCAGCACCAGATAGTTCTGGTGATACTGCTCCGCGCGATAGAAGCCCTTGAAGTCCTCGACCTTCGTGACGATCGGCGCGGAGAACACCTTCGCCTTGTTCAGCTGCGCGATATAGGCCTGCGCGATGTCGCGCTGCTCGGCGTTTTGCGGGAACACAGCCGAACGATATTGCGTGCCGCGATCGGGGCCCTGGTAGTTCAGCTGCGTCGGATTGTGCGCGACCGAAAAGAAAATCTGCAGGAGGCGCCCGTAGGTGATCTGCGTCGGGTCGTAGGTGATCTGCACCGACTCGGCATGCCCCGTGTCGCCGTCGCTGACGGTCTCGTATTGCGCGGTGTTGGCCGCGCCGCCCGTATAGCCGGAGGCGACCTGGCGCACGCCCTTCACGTGCTCGTACACGCCTTGCACGCCCCAGAAGCAGCCGCCCGCGAACACGGCCGTTTCCGTGTGGACGCTGCCCGCCTTTTCGTCCTGGACGGGCGCCGGAATCCTGACCGCCTGTTCCGCCGACGCGACGTGCTGCCACGCGATCGCACCCGCGCCGATTGCGACGAGCGCCGCGATCCTGACGGCCGACGTCCGGCTCCAGCCCAATGCGCCTGCGATGATGTTCCTGTTCACGATGTAGTCCTCGAATAACGGTGTGAAGTGTGAATACGGCATGCGGTCAGCCGAACGTGAACGCGTAGGCTTCGACACCCGGATCGAGAAATTCGATCGAAAAGGTGTGGTCCGCCACGTCGCCCGTTTGCCGCACGAGCTGATAGAGCCGCTGCCCCGTGACGACGCCGGCGCCATCGGCATCGATATCGGTGCCGTGTGCATTGCCGGGCGCGGCGCCGTCGATCGTCACGCGGAAATGCACTGGCCTGCCGTTCGCGCCCGGCCCGAGCACCAGATGCAGGTCGCGCGCATGAAAGCGATAGACGATGCGTCCGTTCGGCGCGGCAAGCGTCGCGTGTTCGGCGCCGACTTTCCACGTGCCCGCGAGTCCCCAGTCGTTGACGTCGGGGTTCGACGGCGCGGCGTAGTTGCGCGCGCGATTCTCGGCCTCGCCGCCCGGCGACGCGAAGTTCTCGGCGCGCGAATAGCCGATGTACGTTTCGGGCGATTGCATGTCGTTGCCATCGGCGGCTGCCTCGACGCCGTTCGCGTGCTGCGTGATGCCCGTCGTCATGTTGACCGCTTCGGGATGGCCCGCTTCGGCGAGCAGCTGCTGGATCACCTTCTCCGATTGCTCGTACTCGCCCTCGCCGAAGTGGTGATGACGGATGCGGCCCTGCGCATCGACGAAATAGTGCGCGGGCCAATACTGGTTGCCGAACGCGCGCCAGATCGCGTAGTTGTTGTCGATCGCGACGGGGTAATCGACGCCGAGATCGTGCGTGGCCTTCTTCACGTTGTCGACGTTGCGCTCGAACGCAAACTCGGGCGCGTGCACGCCGATCACGACGAGCCCCTGATCGCGGTACTTCTGCGCCCACGCCTTCACGTAGGGCAGCGTGCGCAGGCAGTTGATGCACGAGTACGTCCAGAAGTCGACGAGTACGACTTTGCCGCGCAGTTGCTGCGCTGTCAGCGGCGGCGAGTTCAGCCACTGCACCGCGCCTGCGAGCGCAGGCAGCGTGCCTTCGACGGGCAGCGGCGCCGCCGCCGTCGAGGCGCGCATCATCGCGCCCGACGCACCGGCGCGCGACCCATCGGCGCGCGGCGTGTTCGACGCATCATGCTGCGTGTCGGCGGCCCGCATGGCGGGACCCTCGGTGTTCGCGGCATTGGCGGCGATCGTCGCGTCGGCGGCGGGCCTGGGCGACGACAGCGAGTCGACGAGGCGCTGTTCGATGCCGCCCGTCGCGACGGTCGATACCTTCGCGAGCACGCCGGCATCGAAGCCGAGCGCGATGGCCGCGACGCCCGCCAGCATCGCTACGCCGATACCGCGGCGCACCCATTCGCCCGCGCCGAGCGAGCGCTTCATCGCGGCGAACACGCGTCCGCCGATCAGCAGCGCGACGGCCAGCGAGGTCGCCGCGCCCGCCGCATAGGCGAGCAGCAGCAGCGTCGTGCCCACGCTCGCGCCGCGCAACGCGGCGCCCGTCAGCACCAGACCCAGGATGGGGCCCGCGCACGGCGCCCACAGCAGGCCCGTCGCGATGCCGAGCACGAACGACGAGCCGGCGCGGCGCACCGGGCTGTCCTGCGCGTCGCCCGATTGCGCGAGCGCGGACAGCCGGTTGCCGGCGCTGACGAGCGGGTGCATCAGCCGGTCGGCAAGGCGCGGCATCAGCAGCGTCAGGCCGAACACGGCGAGCAGCACGACAGCGAGCCAGCGGCCGTACTGGTTGGCCTGCGTGACCCAGCCGCCGCCGACGGCCGCCAGCGTCGCGACCAGCGCGAACGTCAGCGCCATGCCGCCGAGCAGCGGCAGGCCCGTGCGCACGAACGGCTGATCGGCGCGCGCGAACACGAACGGCACGACGGGCAGGATGCACGGACTGAGGATGGTGAGCGCGCCGCCGAGATAAGCGAGGACGATGAGTAACATGATCGGTTGAAAATTGGGTTGTTCTTGAAGGACGGTCGTCAGACGGCGCGCGGCGTGAACGTCATCGCGAGTCCGTTCATGCAGTAGCGCAGGCCCGTGGGCTTGGGGCCGTCGTCGAATACGTGTCCCAGATGCCCGCCGCAGCGGCGGCAGTGCACCTCCGTGCGCACCATGCCCCACGAGCCGTCCTCGCGCGTCGCGACGGCGTGATCGAGCGGCGCCCAGAAGCTCGGCCAGCCGGTGTGGCTATCGAACTTCGTGCGCGACGAAAACAGTTCGAGGCTGCAGCCGGCGCATGCGAACATGCCGCTGCGGTGCTCGTCGTTCAGCGGGCTGCTGAACGGACGCTCGGTGCCTTCCTCGCGCAGCACGTGATACTGCGCGGGCGTGAGCAGCTGACGCCACTGCGCATCCGGATGCATCACTTCGAAGTGTCCGGCGGCGCCCGATGTGCCCGACGCGCCCGATGCATCGGTGCCGCCCGCCGCGAATGCGCGCCACTGCGTGAGCGCGGCCAGCGCAGCGAGCGCGCTGCCACCCGATAACAGAAACTGCCTGCGGCTTTTCATCGTGTGCTCCTTCCTGCGGCGCGATTGAACGTGGCTGTAGCGTAGAGCGGGCGGGATATCCACGTCCTCACGAAAACTTAAATTAATTGTGATAACCCGGCGGCGGAAAATTCTGCACAATGCGGTAAACGTTGAATCGCAGCGTTTAATCCCGCCGCTTGTTTTCTGCCTGTTTCCCGTTTTGACCGCGAGCCGATGGACCATCCCAAGCGCGTACTGATCGTCGAAGACGATGTCGACATAGCGAATGTGCTGAGCCTGCACCTGCGGGACGAGCGCTACGAGGTCGTGCACAGCGCCGACGGCAACGAAGGGCTGCGGCTGCTGGAGCAGGGCAACTGGGACGCGCTGATCCTCGACCTGATGCTGCCCGGCGTGGACGGCCTCGAAATCTGCCGGCGCGCCCGCGCGATGGCGCGCTATACGCCCATCATCATCACCAGCGCACGTTCCAGCGAAGTGCACCGGATACTCGGCCTCGAACTCGGCGCCGACGACTATCTCGCCAAGCCGTTTTCCGTGCTGGAACTGGTCGCGCGCGTCAAGGCGCTGCTGCGACGCGCCGATGCGATGTCGAAAGAGGCGCGGCTCGATTCGGGCAGCCTCGATCTCGCGGGCCTGTTCATCGATCCGCTGACGCGCGAGGCGAGCGTGAACGGCAAGCGCATCGAACTGACGCCGCGCGAGTTCGATCTGCTGTACTTTTTCGCAAGCCGTCCAGGCAAGGTATTTTCGCGCATGGATCTGCTCAATGCCGTGTGGGGCTATCAGCACGAAGGCTACGAGCACACCGTCAACACGCACATCAACCGGCTGCGCGCGAAGATCGAGGCCGACCCGGCGCAGCCCGCACGCATCCTGACCGTGTGGGGACGCGGCTACAAGTTCGTTGCCGATCCCGCCGCGCACGATGGAGACGCGCCGTGAACCTGTCGCTGACACAGCGGCTGTCGCTGGTGTTCTCGGTGCTGCTGCTCGCGTGCTGCGGGGCGTCGGCGTGGCTGCAGATCCGCTCCAGCGATCTGCACGAGAAGGAAGTGATCCAGAGCCTGTCGCGCGATCTCGCGTCGAATATCGCGCACAGCCCGGCGCTTTCCGGGAGCGACAGCGACGGCTCGCGCAAGGACGCGCTGCGGCAGATTTTCGGGCAGCTGATGGTGGTCAATCCGAGCGTCGAGGTGTATCTGCTCGATCAGGACGGCCATATCGAAGGCGACGATGCGCCGCAAGGCCATCTGAGGCGAATGCAGGTCGACGTTCGCCCGGTGCAGCGCTTCATCGCCGGCGATCCGCTGCCGATACTCGGCGACGACCCGCGCAGCATCGACGGCCGCAAGGTGTTCAGCGCCGCGCTGTTGCCGCGCGTGGGCAACCGGCCGCCCGAGTACCTGTACGTCGTGTTGCAGGGCGAAGCGCACGACGAACTGGCCGCGCGCGTCGCGGCGAGTTCGGTGCTGCGCACGACGTTGTGGTCGATGCGCTCGTCGCGCTGCTCGGGCTCGTCGCGGGGCTGATGGCGTTCGGCCTGATCACGCGCCCGCTGCGCCGTCTCACCGATGCGATGCGCCAGTTCGACGCGAACGGCGAACCCGATTCTCAACCTGTCATGCCGAACGCGACGCGCTGCTGCGCGTCGCGCTCGCGCGACGAAATCGCGACGCTCGAATCGACCTTCGCGCAGATGGCCGAGCGCATCGGCCGGCAATGGCGCGCGCTGACGCGGCAGGATCAGGAGCGGCGCGAACTCGTCGCGAACATCTCGCACGATCTGCGCACGCCGCTGACGTCGCTGCATGGCTACCTCGAAACGCTGTCGATGAAGTCCGACTCGCTCAGCGACGCCGAGCGCAAGCGCTATCTCGCGATCGCGCTCGCGCAAAGCGTGAAGGTGGGCCGGCTCGCGCAGTCGCTGTTCGAACTCGCCCGGCTCGAACATGGCAACGTGCAGCTCGCGTGGGAAGATTTCTCGCTGGTCGATCTGGTGCAGGACGTGTTCCAGAAGTTCGAGCTGTCCGCCGAAGCGCGGCGCATCCAGTTGCGCGCGAACATCCCGCCGCGCCTGCCGAACGTGACGGCAGATCTCGGCATGATCGAGCGCGTGCTGACCAATCTGCTCGACAACGCGATCCGCCATACGCCCGACGGCGGCGCCGTCGAAGTCGATCTTGTTGTGCGCGACGGCAAGGTGTCGGTGACGGTCAGCGATACGGGGCCAGGCATGTCCGCCGAAGTGCGCGCGGGGCTGTTCCAGCGCGCGTTCACATCGGGCGGCGCGCATCGCGGCGGACTCGGGCTGCTGATCGTGCAGCGGATGCTGCAGTTGCACGACAGCCAGATCCGGCTCGTCGATCGCGAAGGTGCGGGGACCACGTTCTGCTTCGAGTTGCGTCCTGCTGGCAGCGTGCAGAAGGGCGGGCGTGCGGCAGTGCCGGTGCAGTGAGTTGCGAGTGCCTTGCAGGTGAGTTGCGAGTGATTCGCAGGCGCAGTTTGAGAAATCGGGCGGTCTGAAAAGTCCAATAAGCGCCCAATGCATGTCATCCACGCTGCTCACGTTGTGACGCGTCGCAGCCTTGCTGTGAATGACGGCACAAAACGTTTGCGCGTCTCGCGTCATGCAGTATCACGGCATCGCGCCCACTGCCTGCCTGATCGCAAACGCTGGTTTAAAACACGTGCCCGATCGGCACGACGCATCGGCATGCAAACATCGGCATGCAAGCCACGGCGAAATTTTCTGAAACGCTGCTTGAAAACATCGCGTCGTTCAATCGTTAAAGAAGCGGCTATTCCGGCCGTTATCAGCGCGGAGACCATAACAGTCTATATTTTGGCGCGCATGATTCAGCTAGACTGGGCGCATTCCTCAGAAGCAAAACGTCGCGCGTCACAAGCACGCGACTCACGATCGCAATAAGGACAAATCAAATGCGGTGGTGCCTCTTTCATGCATGGGTCCGGCGGCGGGACGTGCCCGCCCGCATCGCGCGCGCGGCCGTTCGTTCACGGCATCGGCTCGACGCTGTGCTCCTGTTGCTGTGCGGCTGTCTTCTCGCCGTCAACGCGCACGCCGCCGACAACGTGCTGCGCGTGCTCGCTTGGCCTGGCTACGCCGACGCCGATGTCGTCAAGGCGTTCGAAGCGCGTTATCACGCGAAAGTGGAAGTGACGCTGGTCGATTCGGACGAGGCGCTGTGGGACAAGATGCACGAGGGCGCGCAGCCGCCGTTCGACGTGCTCGCTGCCAATACGGCCGAAATCCAGCGCTATGCGCAGGCCCATCTGCTGGCGCCGCTCGATCTGGCCAGCCTGCCAAACACGCGTCGCCAGTTGCCGCGCTTTCGCGCGCTGTCGGCAATCGACGGGCTGACGGATCATGGTTCCGTCTATGCGATTCCGTTCACATACTCGACGATGGGCCTCATCTACGACCGCAAGCAGGTGAGCGTCGCGCCGCATTCGATGAACGAATTGTGGAATCCGCGCTATCGCGGCAAGGTGCTCGACTACAACAGCGCGCAGCACAATTTCTCGTTCACGGCACTGGCGCTCGGCTACCCGGACCCGTTCCGGCTGAACGGCGAGCAGATCCAGACCATCACGCGCAAGCTGATCGACCTGCGCCGCAACCTGCTGACCTACTACAACCTGCCGGAAGAGGCGGCGGCGTTTTTCGTGCAGCACAAGGTCGCGCTGATGTTCGGTAACTACGGCACGCAGCAGGTCGAACTGCTGCGCCGCGCGGGCGCCGACGTCGGCTACGTGATTCCGGACGAAGGCGTGCTCGCGTGGCTCGATTGCTGGTCGATGACGAGCGCCGCCGCGAACCGCACGCTCGCGCTCGCGTGGATTAACTACATGCTGGAGCCCGACGTCAGCCGTCTGCTGACCGAGCGTCAGGGCCTCGCGAACACGCTCGCCGAGCCGCCCGAAAGCACGGGCAAGAGCCATATCCTGTGGATCGAGCCCGTCGAGGACATCGGCAAGCGCGAGGCGCTGTGGAGCCGCATCGTGTCGGGCGACCGTCCGGAGCGTTTCTGATGATGCGCCCGGGCCTCACGTTCAAGCTCTCGGTGCTGCTCGCGCTGATCGGCGTGCTCGCGTCGGGAACGACGGGCTACTACGCCTATCGTGCGAACCGGGCCATGCTCGTGCGCGAAGCGCAGCGCAGCCTGCTCACGTCGACGGAACTGCTCGGCCAGCGCTTTACCGTCGCGATCAACGACATCGCCGCCGATGCACAGGTGCTTTCAACCATGCCGTCGTCGGCGAGCGTCGCGCTGCACGACGACGGCACGTCGGCCGACAATCCCGAGCGCGACCGGCTCGCGCAGGTGTTCGCGAGCTTCATCAGGCACCATCCCGAGTATCTGCAGCTACGGCTCATCTCGCGCGCTCACTACGGGCTCGAACTGATCCGTCTCGACCGCGCATCGGGTAGCGCAGGCGGCGCGGTGCGTGTGCAGGAACGCGCGCTGCAGGAGAAAGGCCAGTTCGCGTACGTGTTCGATACGCTCGCGCTCGCGCCAGGGCGCGTCTACATCTCGCCGATCACCGTGAATCATGAGCACGGCGCGCATGCGGCCGAGGGCAAGCCCACGCTGCGGGTCGGCACGCCCATTGCCGACGCGCGCGGCGCAGTCGTCGGCGTGATCGTCGTCGACGTCGATCTGGCGAGCCTGCTGCGGCTCTCGCAAGCCGATCTGCCCGCCGACTATCAGGTCTATCTCGCCAACGAGTGGGGCGACTTCCTCGTGCATCCGGACCCGTCGCAGACGTTCGGCTTCGACAAGGGCCGGCGCGTGTTCATGCAGGAAAGCTTCGCGGCGACAAAGCCGCTTTTCGAACACTCCACGCAGCCCGTGCTGCTGAACGGCCTGATGCAGCCGGACGAGGCGGACGGCCACGTCTACGCGTTCGTGCGCCGGCCGTTCGGCCAGTCGCAGGGCAACCGCTTCCTCGTGATCGGGCTCGCGAAGCCGCTGCACGACGTGCTCGTCGGCGCGAACATGCTCGGCAACAGCATCGTGCGGATGGTGCTGACCTTCAGCGCGTTCGCAATCCTGCTCGCCATCCTGTTCGCCCGCGCGCTCACGCGTCCGCTGCATCAGCTCGCACACGCGGCCACGCATTTCTTCGCCGATCACACGGTGGACGCGCTCCCCGTCAAACGCAACGACGAAATCGGCGTGCTCGCGCGATGCTTCGATCGCATGCGCCGCGAGATCCGCGTGCAGATGGACGAGCTGCACAGCAAGCAGCACGAGCTCACGCATCTGGCGAGTCACGACGCGCTGACGGGCCTGCCGAACCGCATGCTCTTCATGCAGAAGCTGCAGGAAGCGATCGACGCGGCGCGCGCGAGCGGCGAGCGGCTCGCGGTGCTGTTCATCGACCTGAACCGCTTCAAGCAGATCAACGACCGCTACGGCCATTCCGTCGGCGACGATCGTGCTCGCGATCGTCGCGCGGCGCTTGCAGCATGTGCTGTACGGCGGCGATATCGTCGCGCGTCTGGGCGGCGACGAGTTCATCGTGCTGTCAAGGGCGAGCGCTCCGCCGAAGCGGCGCCTTCCATCGCGCGCGCATCGTCGAGCGCGAGACGATGTGACGATCGGCGATCATCCGATGGCCGTCGGCGCGAGCATCGGCATCAGCCAGTTCCCCGCCGACGGCGATTCCGCCGAAGCACTGCTGCTCAACGCGGACGCCGCGATGTACGCGGCGAAGTCGGGCGGCGCGGGCGCGTGGCTGTCGTATCGCGAACTCATCGACATGCAGCGCGCGCGTGCCGGGCGCGAAAAAGAGCGGCGCGACAGCGGGCGGCATGACCAGGAGCGGCACGACAGCGGGCGCGCCGATAGCGAATCCGACAAGGTCGAGCCCGCCGACGACGGCGCCGACGTCATCGCCTGACGTGATCGCCGGACACGCCGCCTCGCATTCGCGCGCGCGCACAAACGTACGACCGTTGCTCTCCTTGCGGCATGGTTTTTGCAAAAAGCCTGCATCCAAAGCAAAAAGGAGAACCGCGATGACCTTGGCCATTTATCTGATCGGCTGGCTGATTTTCATTGGCGGCGTGTCGTGGGCTCTCGTCAGCATGCACGTCGCGCAGCACTACGTCGCGATCGTCGCCGTCATTCTGCTCGGCATCGGCGTCGTCACGGGTGCGACGCGCGCGCGGGGCCGCGACCGGTCGTCCTGAGCGCCGCGCGCCAGACAGATCACGGCAGTCGGCAGCTGGGCGCCGCTGCCGTGACATTTTCCGACATAGTTTTTGAACTGACTTCGCGAGCCCGTTCTTCTACGATTTGATCCGTCGCCACGCTGCATCTGCGAAGTGGCCCGAACCGTGAAGGACACCGCCGTGAAGATCCGCTCGTCATTTTTCTCCTCGTTTTCTGGTCTGCTGAATCGTTCGTCGAACGGCGTCTCGCGCCGGATCGCGATGACGGCGGCAGCAGCCGTGATCGGCGCCGGTGCGTCGCTCGTCAGCGTGCCCGCATGGGCCGGCTACTACGGTCACGGCACCGCGTACACGTCGCACGGCACCTATAGCGGCGCGCACGGCGGCTACTGCAGCGGCGGCACCTGCAACCATGCAGGCGGCGTGGCGGGGCCGTACGGCGGCATCGCGACGAACTCGGGCAGCGTCACGCGCACGGCGCCCGGCCAGTTCTCGAACTCGGGCACCGCGTACGGTCCGAACGGCCGCTCGGTCGAGCACTCGGGCGACACCAGCTGCGCGGGCGGCACGTGCTCGCATACGGGCTCGATGACGGGCTCCGACGGCCGCACCGCGTCGACCTCCGGCGAAGTGACGCGCACGGGCGCCGGCCAGTATTCGTCGTCGGGCACGGTGACGGGCGGCAACGGCAACACATACAACCATTCGGCATCGACGAATTGCGCCGGCTATACCTGCTCGCGCTCGGGCACGGTGACGGGCAGCAACGGCGGGACGGTCACGCATTCGGGCAGCGCGACGAGCGTCGCGCCGGGCGTCGTCGTCACATCGGGCAGCGCAACGGGCACGCACGGCAACACAGTGACGACGAGCGGCACGGTCTACCATGGCGGGGCCGTGACGACGGGCGGCACGACCGTGGTGACGGGCACGACGACGGTCGGCGCGGCCGTGGTCGTGCCCGCGCCCGTTGTGG
>NZ_JACFYJ010000088.1:0-34083 GCF_037126505.1 Paraburkholderia bengalensis | reverse complement strand
GGCGGTCGCGGCGGCGCGCCTGGGCGCGCAGGTGGCGATGCTCGGCTGCGTCGGCGGCGATGCGAACGGCGCGCAGCTGCGCGCGGGCCTCGAAGCGGAGGGCATCGATTGCACCGCGCTGGAAACCAGCGCGAGCGCGCCGACGGGTGTCGCGCTGATCATCGTCGACGATGGCAGCCAGAACGCCATCGTCATCATCGCGGGCAGCAACGGCCAGGTGACGCCCGAGACGATCGCGCGGCACGAAGCGGCGCTCGCGGCCGCGCAGGTCGTGATCTGCCAGCTGGAGACGCCGCCCGCTGCCGTCAAGGCCGCGCTCGCCGCTGCGCGTCGGCTCGGCAAGACCGTGATCCTGAATCCGGCGCCGGCGACGGGCCCGTTGCCGCCGGACTGGCTTCCTCTCATCGATTACCTGATTCCCAATGAACTCGAAGCGGCGACGCTGACGGGCTTGCCCGTCTCGTCGCCGGATGAGGCGCAAGCGGCCGCAGCCGCATTGCGCGGTGCGGGCGCGCGCAACGTGATCGTGACCATCGGCGCGCAAGGCGTCGTGGCCGCGCTCGGCGACACGCAGGCGCAGCATTTCGAGGCGCCGCGCGTGAAGGCCGTCGACACGACGGCGGCGGGCGACACCTTCATCGGCGGTTTCGCCGCCCAACTTGCGCGGGGCGTGGACGTCGCCGACGCGATCCGTTTTGCGCAGCGCGCCGCGTCGATTTCGGTGACGCGAGCGGGCGCGCAGCCTTCCATTCCGACGCGCGCGGAAGTCGGCGGCGCCTGATCTTCGCCTCTTCTCGCTCTTTCCACTCTTCTATCTCTCTTCTCACGGCTGTATGCACAGCGACGCGCGCGTCGCTGTGCGAACGCGGGTGGCCGTCGTCCACCCGCGCGCCGTCGCACGGATTGTAATTTCTGCCAGGCCGTCCGGCCATATTCCTCAGACTATATAGAAGCTTCAAGTCCTCCGTAGGAATGCCGTAAACGCGGTGAGAGCGCCACGACAGATCAAGCGGCGCCGCGAGACCACCGCCTACACCATGCGTTGCAGCCACAACGCGCACTCATCGACATCTCACAGGAAGAAGCATGAACAAGGGCATCACCATCAAGGCGCGAATCGGCCTGACGATGGCATTTCTGGCCGCATTGCTGGTCGCAATCGGACTTTTCGGGCTGTTTGGTCTGAGCCGCTCGAACGAATCGGTGCGCGACATGTTTACGAACCAGATGCCGAGCGCCGTCGACATCGGCAATGCCGAGCTGTACGCAGCCCGCGAGCGTCTCGCGCTGGATCGCGCCGCATTCCTGATCGGTACGCCCGAAGTGTCCGCGACGCTGGAGCGCGCCCGCGGGATGCGCGCGATTTCCGACGACTGGTGGAAGCGATATCTCGCGCTGCCGCGTGAAGGCGACGAGGACCGCTATGCGCAGGAAGTGAGTGCGAAGCGCGAAGCGCTCCAGCAGGCAATGGAGGCGTTTTACGCAATCGTTAGCGCAAACGATCAACCGAAAATCATCGATGGGGCCAAGCGTCTGCAGGCGACCTACAACGAACTCGCCGTCGCCGACGACGCCCTGCGCAAATTCCAGTTCGAATCGGCGAAACAGGGCTTCGACAGCGCGCAATCGACCTACTCGACGTTTCGCGTGATCAGCCTGGCCGGCATTGTGGCGGGCGTGCTCGCCGCGCTCTTTTCGTACTTCACGCTGCGCGGCGCGATCGCGCGGCCGCTCGCCGACGCGCTCGGCCACTTCGACGCGATCTCCTCGGGCGATTTGCGCCGCCCCGTGGTCCCGACCTCGCGCGACGAAATGGGCCAGCTGATCGAAGGCATCGGCAAGATGCAGCGCAGCCTGACCGAGACGGTGCGCGCCGTGCGCGCGGGCAGCGAATCCATCGCGACGGCTACGCGCCAGATCGCGGCAGGCAACACCGACCTGTCGTCGCGCACGGAAGAGCAGGCGTCGGCGCTGCAGGAAACGGCGTCGAGCATGGAGCAGTTGACGGGCACGGTGAAGCAGAACGCCGACAACGCGCGCCAGGCGAGCGCGCTCGCGGCGAATGCGTCGGACATCGCGAACAAGGGCAGCGCCGTCGTCGGCCAGGTGGTCGGCACGATGGGCGACATCAACCAGAGCTCCGCGAAGATCGCCGACATCATCGCGATCATCGAAGGCATTGCGTTCCAGACCAACATCCTCGCGCTCAATGCCGCCGTCGAAGCGGCGCGCGCGGGCGAGGAAGGGCGCGGTTTTGCCGTCGTGGCAGGCGAGGTGCGCAGCCTCGCGCAGCGTTCGTCGGCGGCGGCGAAGGAAATCAAGGAACTGATCGACACGTCCGTCGAGCGCGTGCAGGCGGGCTCGGCGCTCGTGGACGAGGCGGGCCGCACGATGACCGAAATCATCAGCGCGGTGCAGCGCGTCACCGACATCATGGGCGAAATCGCCGCGGCGTCGGAGGAGCAAAGCAGCGGCATCGATCAGGTCGCGCGCGCCGTCACGCAGATGGACGAAGTCACGCAGCAAAACGCGGCGCTCGTCGAAGAAGCGGCGGCGGCAGCGTCGTCGCTGGAAGATCAGGCGGCCAAGCTGCGCACGACAGTTTCCGTGTTCCAGGTCGACGACACGCCGGGTGCGTCGGCCTCTACCGCGGTTGCACGCAAGGCGCGCCTCCCTGCGCCGGCGAAAACGCCTCGCAGGACCGCGCCGTCGATGCCCGCCCTGACGGCGGCGCCGGCCGCGGCCGTTGCACCCGTACCTGCGCCCGCGCGTGCCGTGGCGGCGCCGCAAAAAGCCGTGGCGACGTCGGATGCCGATTGGGAGACGTTCTGACGCACCAAAACCGGGCCTAAGCAGACGGGAGGGAACGGCTGCGCCGGATGTGACGCCCGAGCGCCGGAATCGGCCGCTGTTGCCCGTTGCCGCTCGCTGACGCGGAACTGCAATGCATGAACGGGACGGCTGCGCCTTGGCAGGGGCAGCCGTCTTTTGCCTGATGGCGCACCTGCGGCAGTATTGTTCCGGTACATTCACAAACGCGGTCGATCGCGTGCCATCCATCGCCTGTATGTACTCATGTCGCATGAGGGCGCGCGAACCGTATGACGTGAAGTTCATGCGCGCAAACGCACCGCGCGGTCTTCACCTGTCGCAACGCCACCCGCCGATACCTGTGCTTCGAGCACGACCCGCCGACCCCAACAGCCAAAAGGGACACGACATGACGGATCACGACCTCGCGCAACGCCTCGTGCAAGCGCGCCGCCAGCACCGCGCCATTGACACGCTGCCGCCCGACTCGTTGCCACCCGATGCAGCCACGGCCTACGCGATCCAGCAGGCGGTGATTGCCGGGCTGGGCGGCGTGACGGGCGCCTGGAAAATCGGTGCCAAAGCTCCCGGCGCTCCCGCATCGGGCGCGCCGATTCCCGCGGCGCTGACGGTTGCATCGCCGGCACGGTTCGAACATGGCGCGTTTTTTCGCGTGCTGCTGGAGCTCGAAGTCGCGTTCCGTTTTGCCGAACCGATCGAGCCGCATGGGCAGGCGTATGCACGCGACGAAGTGCTGGCACGCGTCGGTTCCGTGCTGCCCACCATCGAGATCGTCGACAGCCGCTTTGCGCAATGGCCCAACGTCGCGCCGCTGGCACAACTCGCCGACGCCCAGAACAATGGGGCGCTCGTCACGGGGCATGCCGTGCCCTATGCGTCGCTCGCGCGCTCGTTCGATTTCGTGGCGCCCGAGCTCGAACTGACGTTCGATGGTGTGTCGCTCGTGCCCGAATCGCCGGGCAATCCGGCTGGCGACCCGCGCGAGCTGCTCGTGTGGTTCGTCAACCATTGCGCGGCAATGGGTATCACCATAGAGCCCGAGTGGACCATCACGACAGGTTCGTATGTGGGCGCGCATCGGGTCGAAGGGCGGGGGCGCGTGTATGGCCATATCGACGGGCTAGGTGAAGTCGAAGTCGAATTGACGTAAACCACTAAGTCGCCTCCCCCGGCTTCAACGCCACGACCGCTGCGCTGCTGCGGCGGACGCATCAAGAAGTCCGCTGCACACCATCATTTGCTCCTGCACTCGTCTGCACCTCCTCCACCCGCGCGCACCCCCGACCATAGACAGTGGCAAGGAAGGGCGCGCACCTGGCTACATCTGCCTGTTCAGGCAGACAGTGCATGCAGCGTCATACAGACATAAACGTGCGTGCATGACGACCCTGCAACCGACATGGATTTCAGACAACGCACGAAGATTCCGATGTTCGAGCCTGCAGTCGTGACCATGCGGTTTCGCGTTGAACGATTCGACGTGCGCACTGACGAACCACTGGAATGCGCGTCGGTGCACATGCAAAACATGTAACACAGCAAATGTCCTGTCGTCGAAAGCGCGGATGCATGCGTTATGGCGGAAGGGCAGCAGGCGTGCCGCGATGTGCACAGGCGTCGTCGATGGGTACAGGGTGCGCATGCACTGCACGTGCACTGCACATACGCGCCAGACGAAGTAATGTGTCGCAGTAATGTGGGCAGGCAGACGGCGCCGCGATTGTGGCTTTGCGAACGTGCGAAAAAGTGCAGGAACCTGGGGCGTCAACGGTAATCCGATGCAACGTACGGATGAAGCGCGGACTGGGTACGGGAGATGCAACGCAGCACCGGCAGCACGGCATCTCGCAGGTGTGGGCAACGATTGTAGGTGACCGAATTTGCGTCATCAAGCAGAGGGCGGAGCGTGCTAGCTGTGGCGCGATTTTCACAACGTAGTTCGTGAAAAAAAAATTTAAAAGGGTTTAGGATGAATTCGAGCGATGTCGTTTCCTGATAGCGCGCCGCGCACGACATCGTCCCAGACTTCGGCGAGGAGGTAGCATGGATATCTACAGCAGTTTCGCGACCCGCTTCGAGAAAACACGAGAAGAGGAACTCTCGCTCGAGGAGTATCTCGCGCTCTGCAAAGACAATCCCGCCGCGTACGCCACTGCAGGCGAACGCATGTTGACGGCCATCGGGGAGCCAGAACAGATCGACACGCGCAACGATCCGCGTCTGTCGCGTATCTTCGCGAACAAGGTGATCAAGGTATACCCCGCGTTCCGTGAGTTCTACGGAATGGAGGATGTGATCGAGCAGGTGGTGGCCTACTTCCGGCACGCTGCGCAGGGGCTCGAAGAAAAGAAGCAGATTCTCTATCTGTTGGGACCGGTGGGCGGCGGCAAGTCGTCGATTGCCGAGCGCCTCAAGCAGTTGATGGAACGCGTGCCGTTCTATTCGATCAAGGGTTCGCCCGTCAACGAATCGCCTTTGGGGCTGTTCGATTATGACGAGGACGGTCCCATTCTCGAAGAACAATACGGCATACCGCGCCGCTACCTGAAAAGCATTCTGAGCCCGTGGGCCGTCAAGCGGCTGCACGAGTACAACGGCGACATCCGCAAGTTCCGCGTGGTGCGCCGCTATCCTTCCATCCTGCGGCAGATCGGCATCGCGAAGACGGAGCCTGGCGACGAAAACAATCAGGATATTTCGTCGCTCGTCGGCAAGGTCGACATCCGCAAGCTCGAACAGTACGCGCAGGACGACGCCGACGCCTACAGCTATTCGGGTGGCCTGTGCCTCGCGAATCAGGGTCTGCTCGAGTTCGTCGAAATGTTCAAGGCCCCGATCAAGGTGCTGCACCCGCTGCTCACTGCAACGCAGGAAGGCAACTTCAAGGGCACGGAAGGCTTCGGCGCGATTCCGTTCGACGGCATCATCCTCGCGCACTCGAACGAGTCCGAATGGAAGGCGTTCCGCAACAACCGCAACAACGAAGCACTGCTCGACCGTATCTTCGTCGTGAAGGTGCCGTACTGCCTGCGCTACTCGGAAGAGATGAAGATCTACGAGAAGCTGCTGCGCAATTCGTCGCTGTCCAATGCGGTCTGCGCGCCGGGCACGTTGAAGATGATGGCGCAGATGTCGGTGCTCACGCGTTTGCAGGAGCCCGAGAATTCCAGCCTCTTTTCGAAGATGCAGGTGTACGACGGCGAGAACCTCAAAGACACCGACCCGAAGGCGAAGTCGTATCAGGAGTACCGCGATTTCGCGGGCGTCGACGAGGGCATGACGGGCGTGTCCACGCGCTTCGCGTTCAAGATCCTGTCGCGCGTGTTCAACTTCGACACGACGGAAGTCGCGGCGAATCCGGTGCATCTGATGTATGTGCTCGAACAGCAGATCGAGCGGGAGCAGTTTCCGCCGGAAACCGAGCAGAAGTACCTGTCGTTCATCAAGGACGTGCTCGCCTCGCGCTATGCGGAATTCATCGGCAAGGAGATTCAGACTGCGTATCTGGAGTCGTATTCCGAGTATGGGCAGAACATTTTCGATCGCTATGTGACGTACGCCGACTTCTGGATTCAGGATCAGGAGTTCCGCGATCACGACACGGGCGAAAGCTTCGACCGCGCGGCGCTCAACGCCGAGCTGGAGAAGATCGAGAAGCCTGCGGGCATCAGCAACCCGAAGGACTTCCGCAACGAGATCGTCAATTTCGTGCTGCGCGCGCGGGCCGCGAACGGGGGCAAGAACCCCGCGTGGATCAGCTATGAAAAGCTGCGCGTCGTGATCGAAAAGAAAATGTTCTCGAACACGGAAGAACTTCTGCCCGTCATCTCGTTCAATGCGAAAGGGTCGGCGGAGGAACAGCGCAAGCACGAAGACTTCGTCAACCGCATGGTCACCAAGGGCTATACGCCGAAGCAGGTGCGGCTCTTGTGCGACTGGTATCTGCGCGTGCGTAAATCGTCATGACACGCGTGCTGCAAAGCTCGCGCAAACGGGTTCGCTTCACCCGATTTGCGCGGGCCTCCGGCGAGGCGCAAGCCGCATGGACATAACTTTGCATGCGCAACTTGCGCCCCGCGTATTCCAAATCGGAGCGGGAGACCGGATGTGCTTCATCAAATCATCGACCGCAGGCTGGCAGGCAAGAACAAGAGCATTGCAAATCGCGAACGCTTTTTGCGTCGCGTAAAGGGCTATATTCGGCGCGCGGTGTCGGAAGCGGTGCGCGACCGCAGCATTAAAGATATTCAGAACACCCAGAGCATCACGATTCCGCGCAAGGACATCGCCGAACCGTCGTTTCGGCATGGCCCCGGCGGCAAGCGTGAAATGGTGCACCCGGGTAACGCCGACTACATTCGCGGCGACAAGATTCCGCGTCCGCAAGGCGGTGGGGGCAGCGGCGGTGGCGGCAGCGCCAGCAACGAAGGCGAAGGTCAGGACGATTTCGTGTTCGAGTTGAGCCGTGAAGAATTCATGCAGTACTTCTTCGACGATCTCGAACTGCCGCGTCTCGTCAAAACGCATCTGCTCGCCGTGCCCACCTGGAAAAGCATCCGCGCCGGCTGGGCGGCCGAAGGCACGCCGAATAACATCGACGTGGTGCGTTCTCTGCGCAGCGCGCTGGGCCGGCGTATCGCGCTCGGCGCGCCGCTCGTCAACGAACTGCACGAACTCGAGAAGCAACTCGAAGAGATGAAGGCGGACCCCGCCGATCGTCGCGAAGAGATCAAGCTGCTCGAAGACGACATTCATCATCTGCGCGGCCGTATCTGGCGCATTCCCTTCATCGATCCGTTCGATCTGCGGTACGTAAACCGCGTGAAGCAGCCCCAGCCGTCGAGTCAGGCCGTGATGTTTTGTCTGATGGATGTGTCCGGGTCAATGGACGAGCAGCGCAAGGATCTCGCCAAGCGCTTCTTCATCCTGCTGTACCTGTTTCTGAAGCGCAACTACGAGAAGATCGAAGTGGTGTTCATCCGTCACCACACGCGCGCCGAAGAAGTCGACGAAGACACGTTCTTCCATTCGACGGAAAGCGGCGGCACGGTCGTGTCGAGCGCGCTGGAACTGATGCAGAAGATTCTCGACGAACGCTATTCGCCGACTGAATGGAACATTTACGGCGCACAGGCATCGGACGGGGACAACTGGACCGACGATTCGCCGAAATGCCGCAAGATCCTCGCTGATGACATTCTCGAGAAGGTGCGGTATTTTGCGTACATTCAGGTGACGCCTGAAGAGCAGAACTTGTGGCTCGAATATGCGCAACTCGCGCTGTCGCAGCCGCATATGGCGATGAAGAAGGTCGAGACCGCGGCGGATATTTATCCGGTGTTCCGCGAACTGTTCGAAAAGCAGGTGGAAGCCGCATGACGACTCGCCATCTGCACAACGAGGCGCGCGGGTATGAACCCGAGCGCAAGAAAGGCGTGCCGAAGCAGAGTGAGGCCGGGCATGCCGAGGCGAACGCGGCACACGCGAATGACCGGCGTGCGTCCGATGCCGGAGCAGGCGTAGCGCCTGACGCAGCTGCAGCACGGGGACCCACCGGGGCGCCCACCCAAGGGCAAAGGGAAGTCCGTATGAACGTTGCCGATAGAAGGCCGTTGCCGTGTCCGTCCGACTGGACCTTCGAACTGATCGAAGAGTACGACACACATATTGCGCATGTTGCAGAGCAATATGAACTCGATGTTTATCCGATCCAGCTCGAACTCATCAGCGCTGAACAGATGATGGACGCGTATGCGTCCGTCGGCATGCCCGTCAATTACCGTCACTGGTCGTTCGGCAAGCACTTTCTCGCGACCGAAAAGAGCTATCGGCGGGGACAGATGGGTCTCGCGTATGAGATCGTCATCAACTCGAACCCCTGCATCGCGTATCTGATGGAAGAGAACACGATGACGATGCAGGCTCTCGTCATCGCGCATGCGGCCTACGGGCACAACTCGTTCTTCAAGGGCAACTACCTGTTCCGCCTGTGGACGGATGCGCATGCCATCATCGATTACCTCGTCTACGCGAAGAACTACATCGCGGAGTGCGAAGAGCGCTTTGGGCTCGATCGCGTCGAAGAACTGCTCGACTCGTGCCATGCGCTGATGAACTACGGCGTGGATCGCTACAAGCGTCCGCAGAAGCTGTCCTTGCAGAAGGAGCTCGAAGCGCGTCGCGAGCGCGAAGCGTATCTGCAGTCGCAGGTGAACGAACTGTGGCGCACGCTGCCGTCGCGCCACACGCCGTTGCCGGAGGAAGTCGAGGAGCGCTATCCGCCGGAGCCGCAGGAAAACCTGCTGTATTTCGCGGAAAAGAACGCGCCGCTGCTCGAACCATGGGAGCGGGAAGTGATCCGCATCGTGCGCAAGATCGGGCAGTACTTCTATCCGCAGCGCCAGACGCAGGTGATGAACGAAGGCTGGGCCACCTTCTGGCACTACACGCTGCTCAACACGATGTACAACGAGGGCAAGCTCGAAGACGGCTTCATGATGGAGTTTCTCCATTCGCACAGCAACGTCGTCTATCAGCCGCCCGTCACAAAGCCGTATTACAGCGGCATCAATCCGTATGCGCTCGGCTTCTCGATGATGAGCGACATACGCCGCATCTGCGAGAACCCGACGGAAGAGGACCGTAAGTGGTTCCCCGAACTCGCGGGCAGCCCGTGGCTGCAGGCGTTGCACTACGCGATGCGCAACTTCAAGGACGAAAGCTTCGTCGCGCAGTATCTGTCGCCGCATTTGATCCGCGAAATGCGGCTCTTCTCGGTACTCGACGACGACATGCGCGACGCGCTCGAAGTCTCCGCCATCCACGACGACAGCGGTTATCAATACGTGCGTCAGGCGCTGTCGCGGCAGTACGACATGCATCATCGCGAGCCGAACATCCAGGTGTGGTCGGTGAATACGCGCGGCGACCGCAGTCTGACGCTGCGCCACTTCATGAGCGACAACCGCCATCTGTCCGGTGACAGCGACGAAGTGCTCAAGCACATGGCGCGCTTGTGGCAGTTCGACGTGTACCTCGAAAGCGTCGACGAAAACGGCACCGTGAGAAAACGCTACGAGTGCCGTTACACGGCGCCTGCCGTGCGCGTTTGACGGGCCGCGCGCCGTCAAAAAAGCCAGCCTCTGGGCTGGCTTTTTTTATGCGCGTTCGGACGTATCCATGAGCGAAAGATTGTGGAAACGCTTTAGGCGTACATTCGCAAGCCGTTATCCAGCGATATCCGTTAAGATACCGACCGCGTCAAAGCTTACATCTTCATGCAATCTCGCACGCGTGCCGCAACCCGGTTGCAACGAGACCGAAACCGGACTGCAAACCAGGTTGGAGCGCAATACAAAAGGCGGCGTCACGAGCGCCAAACCTAAAAGAAGGGATCGACCAGCATGACCGACACAACCGTATTCACCCCCTCCGATACCCGGCGGCGCATCTTCGCGATCGTCGGCGCCTCTTCAGGCAACCTCGTCGAGTGGTTCGACTTTTACGTCTATTCGTTTTGCGCGCTGTACTTCGCGCCGGCCTTCTTTCCGAAGGGCGACACAACGGCGCAGCTGTTGAATACGGCAGGCGTGTTTGCCGCGGGCTTCCTGATGCGCCCGATAGGCGGCTGGTTCTTCGGCCGGCTCGCCGACAAGCGCGGCCGACGCTTCGCGATGATGGTCTCGGTGTTCATGATGTGCGGCGGCTCGCTCGTGATTGCCGTGCTGCCGACCTACGCACAGATCGGCGCGCTCGCGCCCGCGCTGCTGCTGGTTGCGCGCCTGTTCCAGGGGCTGTCGGTGGGCGGCGAGTACGGCACGAGCGCGACCTATATGAGTGAAGTGGCGCTGAAAGGGCGGCGTGGCTTCTTCGCGTCTTTTCAGTACGTGACGCTGATCGGCGGTCAGCTGTTCGCGCTGCTGGTGCTCGTAATCCTTCAGCAATTGCTGACGACGGAAGAACTGAAGGCGTGGGGCTGGCGCGTGCCGTTCGTGGTCGGCGCGGTCGCTGCGCTGGTCGCGCTGTACCTGCGCCGCTCGCTGGATGAGACCACCACGGCCGAAACGCGCCAGCGCAAAGAGGCGGGCACGCTGCGCGGCATGTGGCAGCACAAGGGCGCGTTCTTCACGGTGCTCGGCTTCACGGCGGGCGGCTCGCTGATCTTCTACACGTTCACGACGTACATGCAGAAGTACCTGGTCAATACGGCGGGAATGCACGCGAAGACGGCGAGCAACGTGATGACGGCGGCGCTCTTCGTCTACATGATCATGCAGCCGTTGTTCGGCGCGTTGTCCGATCGTATCGGCCGCCGTCAGTCGATGCTGCTGTTCGGTTTCTTCGCGACCATTGGCACGGTGCCGCTGCTGCATGCGCTCAAGGACGTGACGAGCCCCGTGATGGCGTTCGTGCTGGTCGTGATCGCACTGGCCATCGTCAGCTTCTATACGTCGATCAGCGGCCTGATCAAGGCCGAGATGTTCCCGCCCGAAGTGCGGGCGCTCGGCGTGGGCCTGTCGTATGCGGTGGCAAACGCGATCTTCGGCGGCTCGGCGGAGTACGTCGCGTTGTGGCTCAAGCAGGCGGGCAGCGAATCAATGTTCTACTGGTACGTGACCGCGCTGTGCGCGATCGCGGGCATCGTGTCGTTCCGCATGCGTGATCCGTCGAAGGAAGGCTACCTGCGGCACGAACCGTAATGCATCGGATGTGAGGCACGATAGTGCATCTCGACAGAAAGCGGCTGTTGCTAGAGCCGCTTTTTTTATGGGTGCATCGCCTGTGATGTGCACTCAGGGGAAGCGCGCTGCCGAGGGCGGCAACCGACGCCACGTCATCGCGATTAGCGCGCGCGCAATCAGCGACAGGTGGTAGTAGAAACGTGCGTCGAATCCGTATGCATACGCATACGGATGCCTAAGCGCGACACGCAGCGCGGCAAGCGGCGAAGCATTCTTCGCATGCAGCGATACGACGATGGGTGCGAGCCTGCGCATTGCCTGCCTGCGCGCCGGTTCGAGCGATGCGTCGAGTGTGAGCCTCGACACGAACTGGAATGCCGTCAATGAAGCGGCACAGGTCGAGCCGCGCGTGCTGCGCGATATCGATACGTCGCTCTTTCGGTAGTACGACACGTAGCGATGCAGGTAATAGACCTGCGACGCTGCTAGGCACAGCTCTGCGCCGAACACATAATCGCAGCATGTGCCGACGTCGTCGCGATAGCCGACTCGTTTGACGAGATCGGCGTTGGCGATCCAGCCATTGTTCGGGAACATCTGCACGAGACCCGTTCGCCCCGGTTGCTTCTGCAAGCCCTGCGCGAGTGACGTGCGATGGAAGGCAGCGTTCAGTTCGTCGCTGTTCGCCGCATCGACGTGGCCTTGCGCATCGACTTCGTATTGGTCGGCGAACACGACTTCGAGTTGCGGGTGATCCTGCCAGGGCTTGAGCAGGTTCGCGATGCCATCGTCGGTGAAGTAATCGTCATCGTGCATCAAGGCGATCTTGTCGCCGCTCGCGCGCGCAAAGAGACGCGCGACGTTGCGCGCCTGCCCGAGCGGCGGCTCGTTTCTCACGTAGCGGATGCGCGCGTGGTGCGCATAGCGCGATTCGATCAGTTGCTGCGTGCGTCTGTCGCTCGAATCGTCGCCAATCAGAATTTCGAGGTTCGTGTGCGTCTGCGCCAGGCACGAATCCAGACATTCCACGATCAATTCAGGCCGATTACATGTCGGGACGCAAATGGAAACCTTGCAGGATGCCGTCATTGTTTTCCGCTCGCTCCATGACTCGGACGCAGCGACGGATTACATGAAGCAAACCTTCGCCGCCGGAAGCAAGGTAAGTGAAGGAAACGGAAAAATAATCAGAAATAACTCTGCAAAAAATGCACTTGCACTGACCTGCAGTGCACGCGATTCACCCTGTGCCTCGAAACGGCGACGGCGGCGCTGCAAAAACTGCAGACCGCGGCATTTTTAACTGCATTCAAGCGCATGCGCGCAATCGCATCAACCGACAGAAGGCTCGCCTTCGCCAGGTTTTTTTCCGGGCCGGTCGGACGGCGCCTGCTTGCGGCCGTCGTCGTCACGCTCGGGCATCTTGCTCTTTTCGTTATCGCTATGGGTGGGGTGCTGCGGATGCTCGACATCGCTGCCCGGACTGGTCGTGGCTGTCGTTTGCTGTTTTTCGCTGGTCATGGAACGCTCCCTCAGTGACAAGGCCTGTCATCTACCAAGCAATTGCCGCTCCCGTCCCCGGGTTGATAGACTCGGCGGCGGGCACCACACATCAAAAACAGCCCGACCGTCAGCCCGGCTGCACGGTCGACCGCGGAGACAACCATGAGCAAGATCGCGTACCAGGATTTCGAGCGGCAAGTCATGCAACGCCACATGATCCGAGGACATGTGTACGAAAACGCTGCCGCGCTCGTCGAGCGTGCCAATGCGTGGATCGCCGAGCACGACGTCGATGTGATCAACGTCGAGAGCCTGTCGACCTTCGGCTCCGGCGACGATACGAGCGTGAGTCACTGGTATTCGGGCATTCGCGTCTGGTATCGGATTGAGTGATCGGGCGAATGACCGCGCTCGAACGAGCGCAATGGAGTGGCGCAATTGCACAGGCGCTTCGAAGCGAGCGGGCCTTGCGCTATTTGCCTGAGACGACCAGCTTCAATTTGGCAGCACCGGCGGGCATCGCCGTGATCTGCGTGCGCGCGTTGCGCGGGCCTAGATAGAAATGCTGGCGTGCGGGCGAATTCACGTCATGGGTAGCGTCGGGCAGACATGATGCAATGTCGGCCGCGACCGCCTGCAATGCCGTCGTGCTCGACCCCGCGCCGCCGCTGGGTGTCCACATGCACTCGTAGCTACCCTTGGATGCACTGCATTTCGCATCGCTTCCGTAGGGCTGCGCCATGCCTTGGCCGTCGTCCGGTGTCAGTTGCGAGAATCCGTTCGGCGCGGCGGCAACGATGCGCTTGAGTGCAGCACAGGGGCTGGGTGCGTCGTCGGCGCGCGCGGGTGTGGACATCGTCGTGGCTGCGGCGACTGCCGTCAGCACCGCGATCTCGAGCAGGAAGCGGGTTCGTCCGGTGCATTGGGTCGGATGCATCTGCGTCTCCTTGGCGTCGGGATGGAGGGCCGCGTGCACTTTGCTGCATTTGGCGGGCGGGCACGCCTTACGGTCCCGGTTCATCGCAGTTGCAATGAACGCGCCCGATCGCCAGGGGCGAACTGCAGCGCTAGGCGTTCACGCCGACGCCATGCTCTTGGGGCTCCAGCGAGCGTGTGCGCCGCAGTTCGGGGAAAAGCTTCATCCACAGCAGCGCGATCGCGATCGTCGCGCAGCCGCCGACGAGCACGGCCGGTTGCGCGCCCCACCATCCCGCCGTCAGTCCAGACTCGAACTCGCCCAGCTGATTCGACGTGCCGATGAACAGCGAATTGACGGCACTGACGCGGCCGAGCATGTCGTCGGGCGTGCGCAGTTGGACCAGCGACAGGCGCACGACCACGCTGATCACGTCGGACGCGCCGAGCGCAATCAGCGCGAACAGCGACACGATGAACTGATGCGACAGTCCGAACACGAGCGTGGCGATGCCGAATGCGATCACACCGCCGAACATGGCCGCGCCGGGCCGCTTGCGCAGCGGAAAGTGCGCGAGCCAGATCGTGCCCCCGAGCGCGCCGACGGCTGATGCGGAACGCAGCAGGCCAAGGCCGAGCGGACCGGCGTGCAGCACGTCGCGCGCGAAGATCGGCAGCAAGGCCGTCGCGCCGCCGAACAGCACGGCGAACAGATCGAGCGAGAGCGCGCCGAGTATCACGGGCTGACTGCGGATGAAACGCACGCCCGAGAACACCGAGTCGAGCGTGACGGGCGCGCGCGGCACGGGCTTCGAGCGCAACGGAATCGTGCTGACGGCGGCCGACGCGAGCGCGAACGACAGCGTGCAGGCGAGATACGCAGCGCCGGGACCGATGCCGTAAAGCAGGCCGCCGAGTGCCGGCCCGCCGATTTGCGCCGCCTGGTTGGCAGACGTGGCCCATGCCGTCGCCTGTGACAACTGCCCGCGAGGCACGACGCCCGGCAACAGCGACGCGACGGCGGGCGACTCGAACGCGCGCGCCGCACCGACGCAGGCCGCGAGCACATAGATCACGGGCGCGCTGATCCATCCAGTGAACGTGCCCCACGCGAACATCGCCGCCGCCGCGCATTCGAGGCCTTGGCAGATGGCCGCGATGCGGCGCCGGTCGTAGCGATCGGCGACCTGTCCGACGACGAGCGTCAGCATGAACATCGGCAGGAACTGCGCGATTCCGACGAGGCCAAGCGCGAATGCACTGTGCGTGAGCGCGTAAATGTGCCAGCCCATCGCGACGGCAAGCATCTGGAACGACAGCGACGACAGCACGCGCGTGCACCAGAAGCGCTGGAATGGCGTCTGGCGCGGCAGGCTGATTTCAGGTTCGCGCGCGGCGTCGCCGATCAGCGTGTCTAAGCTGTCGGCGGCGGGTGTATGAGTGGAGACGTCTTCGGAGCGGGAGTCGGCGGGCGGTGGCGGTGTTTTCATCGCGGGATGGATCGGCGTCCCATATAGCGGTTCACATGAACAGGCAGAAAAATGCAGCCGAACGGGGAGCAATTCAGGGCGGAAAATTGATAGCCGATGACCTCGCGTACGACGCTCGCGCGCGGTCAGGCACCGCATTTGCACGCGTCTTGACGGGAAAGCTCAGCGGAACCGCCCGTTCGGCCGGGTTTCATTCGGGTCGCCAGTGTAGAACATACCGACCGCGCCCGCCGATTTGTCCCCGCGCGCGTATCGCCCGGCGCATTACCCGGCGTTACCGCGGCCGCCAACCAAACCGTTGCGAACCATGGATGACCTGCTCGCTCGCGCGTTCCACCTGCAACCATCGCTGATCGCCACGCTTACAGATGAACTGATGCATGCGGCCGTCGCGATCCTGATCCTGGTGGTCGGCTGGTGGCTGTCCAACCGGCTCGGCGCGTTGCTGTCGAAGGCGCTCTCGCGTACGCACGCCGACCCGACGCTCGCGCCGATGATCAACGCAATCGGCACATGGACGGTGCGCGTGCTCGTGCTGTTCGCGGCGCTCAGCGAAGTGGGTGTCGCGACGGCGAGTGTGTTGGCTGTGCTCGGCGCGGCTGGCCTGGCCATCGGACTCGCGTTGCAAGGCACGCTGCAGAATATTGCCGCCGGCATTATGTTGCTGCTGCTGCGGCCGTTTCGTGCAGGCGACGTGATCGAAGGCACGGGCGCGACGGCTGGCATCGTGCGCGAAGTAGGGCTCTTCGCGACGCGCATCGAACGCAGCGACGGCAACGCCGTGTTTGTGCCGAACAGCCAGATCTGGAGCAACCCGGTGATCAACTACAGCAGCGGGGGCACGCAGCGCGTCGGGGTCGAAGTGGGACTCGCGCAGCGCAAGGATGTCGCGTGCGCGATCGAGGCGCTGAAGAAGATGGTCAACGGCGATCCGCGCGTGCCGGGCGGCACGACGCTCGCCCCCGTCGTGACGGCTGCCGATGACGCGCACGGCGGAGTGGCGATTCGGGTCGCCGTGTGGGTGAGCGGCGCGGACGCACGGCTTGCCGCTGACGACATGCGCGAGCGCGCACGGACAGCGCTTGCCGAAGCGGGCTGCAAGCCGGCGCCCGAGCCGCGTGCACGACCTCCGCAAACGGAACGCATGCGGCAGTCGGAGACGCCGTGCGCCTGATTGGGCTTCAAAAGTCGAGCGGCGGGTCGCGCGCATCCGGTCGAAGTCTCAGTTGCTGCACTCGACGTCACCCAGCCGCCAGCAATCGCTGTATGACGCTTCATGGCATTGAGCTTCAGGTCGCTGAGGTCGACGATGCGCTTTTGTGCATTCTTTTGGCCCATTCACAGGGTGCGTGCATTCGTGGTGCGCGGCTCACGACCGCAATTCGCTCGTTTGCCCGTTGCCGCCCCTTAACGTCCCATTTTCGGGCGCTCCTCTTTGCACGCGACCATGCGCTGTCGCAGTGCCCTGTCTGTAAAGTTGCCGTCGATGTAGGTGAAAACCCTGATATTGAGATAAAATGCGATCTCCAACGAAGAGATTGCCATGTCGCCCCGTTTCCAGATCTTTGAAAAGATTGCTTTTTCGCTTGTTGTGATGTCGGCCGTGCTGTGCTCGGCGTACATCGCGTGGGAAACTTCGCCGGAGTTCCAGGACGCCGTGCACGCGAGCGCCGCGGCTGTTCGCTGGAGCGGCGACTACTCGTTCATCTGCGCGTCGACGGCCACGAATGCCTGCGACCAGTTGCCCGTCGACTGACTCCTCCACGCCGATTCTCGTCGCATACTGTCCCGCCTGTCGGCGCAGGCCAGCGGACAGCGCCGCGTAATTTTCACTCCGTCCGTCGGTGTTTTTTTCAAAGCATCGGCCGGCCATTCCGCGTAACGCGCGTCACGCCTCGAACTTGCATTTGGAATGCTGCTTGCTTTCATCAGACGGCCGGACTCTGTCCGTTGTCATCAGCAGAGACCGTTCCTTTCGAAAACCGTCGTCGCCATCCCGCCGGTCGCTCCTGGCCGGCCTCCACGGTCTAGAACAATTCCTGATGCACAAGGAGCCGCGATGAAAGCCGCCACCCGCTACGAAATGCAGATTCTGCAAACGGACATGCGCATGCTGTTCGCGCTCGACGAGAACGCGATCGAGCTGGTTTGCGGCGGGCCCACGATCGACGGCATGGTCGGCAAGCCGTACGCCGTACTGCACACCGATTCGCTCGCGACGCTGTGCGGCTGGCGCGAAGTGATGCAAGAAGGCGGGCGGCCGCATCGCCTCGTGAACAACGTCTACGGCTACCGGCAGGAAGTCAACAACCCGGACTGGTAGCGCGTGCGTCGCGCGCCGACGTGGCGACCCGCCTGGCACGCGCTTCTTCGAACACCGCTAAAGCGGCACATGCTGACGATACTGCTCACAGCCGTCGTCACGCTCGTCGTCGTGCTCATCATCGCCAATCTGTCGACGGGCGAGAAGAAAATCGAGCACCAGATCGAGCGCCAATACGGCAGCGACGATCCCCAGTTCATCCGATCGATGGGCCTGCTGCTCGGGCCGCCCGTCACGTCCGGCAATCGCTTCGAAGTGCTCGTGAACGGCGACGAAATCTTTCCGTCGCTGCTCGAAGGCATTGCGAGCGCGCAGAAAACCATCACGTTCGAAACCTTCATCTACTGGTCTGGTGAAATCGGCGAACGCATCGCGCGGGCACTGTCGGACAAAGCGCGCGAAGGCGTCGCGGTGCATGTGCTGCTCGACTGGGTCGGCTCGCAGAAGATGGACCCGCGCTATCTGCAGATGCTCCGGGACGCGGGCGCCCAGGTGATCCAGTATCACAAGCCGCACTGGACAGGGCTCGGGCGCATGAACGACCGCACGCACCGCAAGCTGCTGGTGATCGACGGACGTATCGGGTTCACGGGCGGCGTCGGCATTGCGCAGGAGTGGACGGGACATGCACAGGACGACATGCACTGGCGCGACACGCACTTTCGTGTCACCGGTCCTGTCGTCGGGCACATGCAAGCGGTGTTCATGGACAACTGGATCAAGGCGACCGGCAAAGTATTGCATGGACCCGACTACTTCCCGGAACCGCGCGATGACGGCGACGGCCTTGCGCACATGTTCAGCAGTTCGCCTTCAGGGGGCAGCGACGACATGCAGCTGATGTACCTGATGGCGATCACCGCCGCGACGCGCTCGATCCATCTCGCAAGCGCGTATTTCGTCCCGGACCGGTTGACGATCAATGCAATCGTCGAAGCGGCGAAACGGGGCGTCACTGTGCAGATTCTCACGCCCGGCCGGCACATCGATACGCACACTGTGCGCGAAGCCTCGCGTGCATGCTGGGGGCCCTTGCTCGAAGCGGGCGTGCAGATGTTCGAATATCAACCGACGATGTTCCACGTCAAGCTGCTGGTCGTCGACGAGTATCTGGTCTCCGTCGGCTCGACGAATTTCGACTCGCGTTCGTTCAAGCTGAACGACGAAGCGAACCTCAACATCTATGACGCGGCATTCGCGCGCCGGCAGATACAGATCTTCGCCGACGATCTCGCGAAGGCGAAACGCGTGACGCAAGGCGACTGGATGAAGCGCCCGTGGACCGAAAAGCTCGTCGATCGCGTGGTCGCGCTGCTCGATCCTCAGCTTTGATCCATGCCAGCCTCGGCATGCGGCCTTCGCGATCGCGTGTTCGCCGCCGCCGCGCGCATGGGCGGCTCGCGACCGGGCGGGTCGCCTGCGGGCGGCTCGTGCGCGGGTGGTGCGCGGTCAGGCTCGCGTCCGGGGATCGGCGGCGAGTGCGGGTCCCGGTCGGGGTCATCATCGGGTGGCGGCGCCGGATCGGGATCGACCTCCGGCGGCATCGGCGTATGCAGGCGTCTACTGAGGGGACGCGACACGGGCGGCCGGGCGCAACACGGAACGAAAAGCGCCGGGTAGGGAGCAACAACACCAACAACGGCAAGTGCAGTCTGATTCATCTCTTCAGTCTCTCGATTGCAGTTCGACTGACGATGATTTCCGCAATGCATGTGCCATGCATCCGAGGCCGATGACATGAACCACACTGAAAGGACAAGAGCGATAGTTCAGCACGCGCGATAGTGCAGACATGCATGGCAACGCGTAACAACTCACGCTGCGGACGCGCCTTCTACATATTCGTATATGAACTGCACCAGCCACCGCCCGCAACCTGTTTGGTGCCGAACAGCGTGCAGCCGCCCCATGCATCTTTCGGGCTCCCCTGAAAAAGCGAGCAGTTATTGCACGTTTGGCCTGCCTTGTACGCGGGGAAATGGCCCTTGTCGACCTTCGCAGCGTCGGCCACGTAGCCGACCGCTTTCGCAGCGGGATCGGCCTCATTCAGCTTCTCGTCGGCGCGCGCGTCGCGGTTTGCGGCAAGTGTTGCATAGAGGGTGACCGCGCAGCCAAGGCTTGCGGTGATGAATTCACGCCGGGTTGTCGTCATGATGGATCTCTTGTGGGCGGGCAATGGCCGCGGACACGATCGACGGCACGCCGCGCCGGTGATTGATCGCGACGAACACGGCCATCAGCAGCAGGAAGGCGAGCACGAGCAGGCTTGCATTCGTCAGCACGCGTGCATAGCCCAGTTCGCCGACGTCGATGAACGGATACGGATAGAAGTCGGAGAAGGCGCCGCGAATCAGCGTCAGCGCGAGGTAGCCGAGGGGATAGACGAGCCACCACAGCAGATGACGCAGCTTCAGATGAAAGCGCGGCACGAACAGCAGCCAGTAGAGCGCGGCGAGCAACGGCACGATGGTGTGCAGGCTTTCGTTGAGCAGCATGCGCCAGCCAGATGGCGTCCATAGATGGCGCAACAGCAGGTTGTACGCAAAGCCCACGAACACGATATACACGGTCACGGCCGTCACGACGGTCGGTTGTTGGAAGAAACGCGCGAGCGGCGCGCGGATGCGAGGCGTGCAGAATGCGACGCAACTGAAGCAAAGCGCGCAACTGAAAATGGTCAGATTGGTCAGGTAGCTGGTCAGGCGTTCGATGCCTTCGAGCACGCCGTAGCCGCGCGTCAGCATTCTGTGCAGCGTGAGGTCGGTTTGCGCCGCCAACGCGAGCCACGCGATCAGCGCAATCAACGTGGCGAGCGCAACCGATGCGATGCTCGGCGCGTGCAGCGGCAATTCGGGCGCGGCACGTTCGCTTTCGATTTCGCTTTCGACAGTCGGCGTACGGTCGGATGCTGGCTTCTTCATGCGTCGATTCTATACGCGCGAAGCGGTGCGCGCAGAGCCTGAACCGCGCGCCCGGCCGACCATCGATCCGCCAAAAAAAGCGCCGGTCCGCGTTGGCCGCGGCCGGCTCTCTCAACGTCGTCAGGGACGCAGAAACTCAATCGGGCGTGTCAGTGACCGTGGCCGTCGTGATCATGATCGTCGTCGCGATCGTCCTCTCGGGTGCACACACCGTCGTGATCGTGGCCGCTCTTCGACACGCCCGGCAGGCGTTGCGCGACATAGTCGGGAAGATCGGCGTCGTCGATCGCGAACACGAAGAACTGGTTCGGATTGGCGATGCCCGCCGGATGACTCGTGTCCGTGATCGTGCCGAGAAAGTCATTGTCGTTCGCGACGAACAGCGTGTGCTTCTTCACGCCGCGCACGATTACGTCCGGGCCGAATGCGATGCCTTCGATTTTGGCGGGAATGTCGTTCGCGCTGTAACCGGCACCCGTCAGCGCATCGACGACATTGAGGAACAGCGTCTTTTGCACCGCGTACGGCTGCAGACCGCTTTGGCCGCTCGCATGGCTCACGTCCTGCGCGCCCGTCAGGTCGATGCGGAAAATCTGCTTGAACACAGCCGTCGAATCGTCGCCGAGCCCCTTGCCGTCACGTTCGTCCACGAGCAGTTCGTGATCGTTGACCGCGAGCACGTCGCTGATGGTCGGCCACTTAGGCTTGGACGGCGTGCCGATGTTCGTCAGCGGATACGCAAACTGCGCCGTGCGCCCCGTGCGGATGTCGATCTTCACGATGCGCGTGAACTGACCGTTGGTGCCGCCGTCCTGGATCAACGGGCTTTGCATCGCGCCGAACAGCGTCGTGCCGTCGGGCGAGATCGCGAGGCCTTCCATGCCCTTGTTTGCGACGCGGCCCGACGTGTTCATGCTGATCTCGTCGTTGCCGACGGGCGAAAGCGCCGACACGGCAAACGCGTCGGGCAGCGCGTACGTCGCGATGCGGCGGCCGCTCTTGCGGTCGAAGCGATACACGTACGGGCCGTATTCATCCGAGATGAATACGCTGGCGCCATCGTTCGCGACACGGATGCTTTCCGGGTCGAAGCGGGCGTCGAACGGATAGGTCGACAGATGCGTCGGATCGAGGTTGTCCGAGCGGCCCGTGAAATAGTTCGTGTGATTGTCGCGGTTCAGTTTCGGTGCGCCGTTCGGCACGCCAAACGCCGCGCCCGTGCCGTAGGCGAGACGCTCCGACGTGTGCAGGAGTGTCGTGTCGACGAGCTTGGGCGTCAGCGTGAACGGCAGCGCGGCACCCTTGGCCGCCTCTTCGAGATGCAGGCGCAGCGTCTGGAAGCGGTTGATGTACGACGCGGTGTCGTCGATCGCTGCGTTGTATGAGACTGCGTTCGGTCCGCGATCGGGTACGGCGAGGAACGTGTGGCAGCCGGCGTAGCCGATGCCGGAGCCGAGGCCGCCGAGCAGATTGCCGGGCACGCCGTTTTCGAGCTTGCCCGACGTTTCCTTCGATTTGTCGAGCAGATTGCCGTCGAGCTTGCCGATCGCGATCAGTTCGACTTTGGCATGGGCGGCGGGCGCGGCGGCGAGCGCCGCGAGGGAGGCGATGGCACCGATCACGGTGCGAGTGATGAGTCGTGAGCGCAGCACGGGGAGTGTTCCTTAAAAGGAGCAACGCAATGAGGGCGACGCCCGGCGCGAAAGGCAAAGCGGACAGCATGGCAGCGGCCGGACGCAAGGTTCCTTACTTTTTCTTGCCGGGGTCCGATGTTGCGTGACGCACATGTCGGAAATGTGACGGCCCGCGCATGCGCGGAGGGTGCCCGGTGCGCTCGCGCACACGCGCGTGATCGCTGCCGCTCGCTGAGTTCAGGCGCGATGACGGCGGGATTCGACTGCGCGTCGCGCGACCGCTTTCGCGCACGCGGCTGTGCACGCAACACCGTTGAACATCGCGTCATCTCCGAGCACGGCAAAGACACATGCCATCGCTCGACGTGCATTCGTCGGACCAGGTCTGCTTAAATGCCGAGGGTGGGCATGCTACGATGAACGCGACCCTGACCAGCAAACCTACCGACGCGACATGGCAACTCTTTACGCGAAGCTTGGCGTGCCTCAAGACGCCACCTCGGAAGACATCAAACGGGCGTACCGGAAGGCTGCAATGAAGTGGCATCCGGATCGCAATGTCGGACGGGAGGACGTCGCGCGCGCGACGTTCCAGGAGATCAAGGACGCATACGCAATTCTTTCCGACGAAGATCAGCGCAAGGTCTACGACGCTGTGTATTCGCAGGAAATGCGCCGCTGGGAAGCGCTGCAGAAGCGTCAACAGGAGGTCGAGGCGGCGATGGCGCGCAAGGCGCAAGCCGAGGCCGAAGCGAAATATGCGCAGATGGTCGGCGTCGCCATGCGTCATGCCGAAGAAGGCTATAACCGCGATGTACTGTTTGGCGTGCTGCTCGGACGCGATTGCGATGCGGATACGGCGCAGCGCATTGCCGACAGCGTGTGGGCGTTGCACGAGTCGCGGCGCGTGGCCGCTGACAATGAATTCGTCGATGCAGCCGCGACAAATGATGCCAGCGCTGCTGCAAAGGCCGAGTCCACATCGCCTGACTCGGCCGCAGCGGCCGATCCACGCGCAACCGCGCAGCCCCGATCGGCCGAAGCGAAACACGAACCGCGTGCCGCGGGTCTGTTCGATTCGCTGTGGCAGGGCTTTTTTGGTGTTCGCTCGTAGCGCGCCGCTTGCGCGCAATTTCCGCTATCCGTCCCGCGTTGCCGGCCATCGCGCGACGGAATCACGTACGGACATGGTTCGATGAAAGACGCTTTTGAACGACGCGCGTTGCTGCTGCATCTGGGCGACGCGCTGCATGCCATCGAGGCGGCACTCGCCGCCGATGTACAACGCCACACGTTGCGGGATCTGCTGAACGTGCACGGCAATCTCGCGGCGCAAGCATGGCTCGCGGCCGTGGCGCCCGATATGACGGCAGCGGAGTTCGCGAAGCGCGCGAGCGCATCGTTTGCCGGATGGCCCGCTTTGCTGCTCGCGGAGCATGTCGACTACACACGCCTCGCACTCGACGTGCGCGATCGTCTCTTCGCGGATGATCCCGCCGGATGGCGCGCCTATGCCGATGCAATCAGACGCGAGGTCGAGTGGTTCGGCGACGCTTTGCCCGCTGCGAACGAACGCGCGCAAGCGAGCGAGGAAGGTTCGGACGAAGCCGACTCCGCGACGCCCGAAGCCGCCGACATCGAGCGTGCCGATGAAAGCGTAGCGACACGGCGCGAGAGTGTCGAGAGCGGCGAGAGCGGTGATGACAAAGGCCGCCTGTATCCTTCGTGGCCGTGGAAACCCGGCGTCTGAAGCAGCGACGGGGCTTCGTCATAAATAGCATTGCCTCGCGACGGCCGGCTGCGTGACGGCGTTCGCGAGGCGATGAGAGAGCGAGCGTACCTACGATGTGCGATCACATACGCACATCAGTAACCCCAACGTTCGCGCTGACGCTCGCGCCATTCATGTTCGCGCCACGCTTGATGACGGCGCCATTCGTGTTCGCGCCATTCACGCTCTCGCCATTCGCGTCGAGCGCGCCAGTCGTCGTCATAGCCGACTGCAACGGGGGCGGGCATGGCGTAGACGGGTTGAGCCGGCACCACCACGCCCGGCACGCCGAGACCCACGGCGACGTCGACGTGTGCCGACGCTGCCGCCGAAGCCGCAAGCATCGTCACGCCGATAGCTGCACCAAGCATCATCTTCTTCATTTTTGCTCCCTGCGCATGGATGCGCGTGTCTGGTTACGGGTTCAGTCTAGGGGCGCGTTTTCGACACAGGTGCTACAGCGTTGCGAGAAAAGTAACGCCGGGTAACAGCACGCTCAGCACGCTCGCGTCACGGATGCGGATGAAGCGCTCACGCCGCGCAGAGCTTCGGCACGCGGTGGAAGTTTCGATCGAAGTAAATCAGGCTGTCGCCGTCGGTGCATACACGTATTTGCACGGCCTCGACGACCCTCCCCGAGTGCGAGCCCACTTCCTTCAACTCGACGATGGCAATAGCGTGATCTGCTGCTGCGTATCGCGTTCGCACTCGTCCCTACTTGTGCTCGATCTCTGACGCTATCTGCCGTCGAAGGCCGCGAGTGCTTCGACGATGCTCGTGCTGCTGTCCATTCGCACTGTTTGCCGTGTGCTGGCCAGTCGCACGTCGAAGCTTTGGCGTGCGTCGCGGCTCGCGGGTTGAGGCTCTGCGGCGAAACGTTCGAGATGAATGGCGTCGCCGGGCACGCGCGCTTCGCGGACAGCGACGACACGATCCATGAACGGCACCGGCCCGCCCGTGTAGACGTGCGTGTCTTGCGGCACATCGGAAAGATAGGCGTCGAGTGCGGCATCGAGTGCCGCGGGCTCGATGCCGATATGCAACGTGACGTGCGCTTCGACGGAGCGCGCGATAGCAGCGGAAGAAACGCCGCGTGTTCGGCGCTGTGCGCGAAGTGGCGCAGTTCTAACGGCGCGCCCAGCGCGACGAGCCCGTGCGCCATCGAAAGCAGCGGCGTGATGCCGATGCCCGCGCCGATCAATACATGCTTGCGCGCGCCTTCTGCCAGACGAAACAGATTGCGCGGCGCGCCGACGGACAGCTCAGTGCCGATCTGCACGTTGTCGTGCAGCGAACGCGAGCCGCCGCGCGATGACGCCTCCCGCTTCACGGCGAACGGATGCGAGTCGCAGCGAGCGGGTCGCAGCAAAGCGAGTATTGGCGCGTGACACCCGAAGGGCACGCGACGTCGATCTGCGCGCCGGGCTCGTACGGGTCGAAGGGCTGGCCGTCGAGCCGCGAAATGACGAATGAACGAACGCCGTGCGCTTCACCGCGCACGGCATCGACGCGAACCTTGAACGAATGGGCTTGCATGGTGCGATCCAGACTGTTGGGCGGGCAGTTGAATGGAGTCGCAACCAGCTTGATTTTCGCAAGCAGATCGGGCAAATCGACTAAAAATGACCTGCTTTATCAGGCAAATGGATTATGGAACGCTGTGCGTCAGCGGTTCACGTCGACCACGAGGCGTCCGCGTACCTTGCCGGCAAGCACGTCGGATGCGGCCGCGATCGCTTCGCCGAGGCCGATTTCCTTCACCATCGACGCGAGCCGCGTCGTATCCAGATCCTGCGCGATGCGCTGCCATGCGTCGAGGCGTCGGGCGCGGGGCGCCATCACACTGTCGATGCCCGCGAGCGTCACGGCGCGCAGGATAAAAGGCGCGACAGTGGCGGGGAAATCCATGCCTTGCGCAAGGCCGCACGCCGCGACGATGCCGCCATACGCGGTGCCCGCGCATGCATTGGCGAGCGTGTGGCTGCCGACGGCGTCGATTGCTGCGACCCAGCGCTCTTTTGCGAGCGGCTTGCCGGGCCCGGACAATTCAGCGCGATCGATGATCTCTTCGGCGCCGAGTTCGTGCAGATAGGCCGATTCGCTCGGGCGGCCCGTCGAGGCGATCACGCGATAGCCGCGTTTGGCCAGCAGCATGATCGCCACGCTGCCGACGCCGCCCGCCGCGCCCGTCACGAGCACCTTGCCTTGACCGGGTGTCACGCCGTGCCGTTCGAGCGCGAGCACGCACAGCATTGCGGTGTAGCCCGCCGTGCCGACGGCCATCGCGTCGCGCGACGTGAGCGGCGCTGGCATGCGCACGAGCCAGTCGCCGCTCACGCGCGCGCGTTGCGCGAGCCCGCCCCAGTGCTTTTCACCGACGCCGTAGCCGTTCAGGATCACGCGGTCACCGGGTTTCCAGGCGGGATGCCCTTCCGACTCGACGACGCCCGCGAAGTCGATGCCAGGCACCATCGGGAAGCTGCGCACGACGGGCGAACTGCCCGTGATCGCGAGTGCGTCCTTGTAGTTGAGCGTCGACCATTCGATGCGCACGGTCACGTCTCCCGCGGGCAGATTCGCTTCGTCGATGGTCGCGAGCGTTGCGCGGCTGCCGTTGTCCTGCTTCTCGATCAAGATCCCTTTCATGATTTGGTCCGTTCAGTGCGCCGGCTGGCGAGGTGCCTATAAGTCTAAGCGAACGCGCGCCGCGCGGCGCCCGCCCGGGTATTCAACAACGTGCGGGATCATTGCGCGGGGCAGGGGTGCAGCGCGATGCGATCCATCGCGCTGGCGGGAGGGCGCATGCAATGCGTGCCGTCGTCTTTCGTCACATGAATAACGGAGCAGCGCGCGTGTCAGCGTGTCAGCGCGTGTAATAGCCGCGCTGCTGCATGCACTTCGCGTAGGCGGCCCAGTAGCGAACCATCGGCGGCTCGGGCGGAGGCGGTGGCGGCATGGCGGCCAGCGATGCGCTGCCGCCCGATGCCGCGAGGGCATCCGAGGCCGGCATCGCGCCGGACGCTGCGGTGGCGCCCGATGCCGCGGTCGCCCCCGATGCCGCGGCGAGCGTGGTCGGCGCCGATGTGCCGCTTGCAGGTGTCGCGGCGCTTGCGGCGAGGGGCGCCGATGCGCTCACGGAAGACGCGGCTACTGCGCCCGATGCGCCCGAGGCAGCCATCGCGGCAGGCAGCGGCGGGTTCAGCGGCGCGGGCGCGACGATAGGCCGGGGTGCGACCTCGCTTGCCTTGCCGGGCGGCGTCGGACGCTGCGACTCGCGCGCCATGTTGACGTGCGTGGTCTTGTTCGCATCCGCATAGCAGGCGGCCGTATCGATGGCCCATTGCCCCGGGCTCTGGCTGCGTCCCGGATAGGTCAAGGGTTGCTGCGCGAAAGATGCGCCGCTTACGGCAAACAGCGCAATTGCAGCATGAGCGAAGCGTCTCATAAGCGTGCGGACTCCCTGGCGAGGTCTTGGTCTTGTCGACGCGAATGCGCGCCGCGAGTTATGCATGAAGGCATGATGCATCCGGCGTCTCATGCGGCCAGTCAGGCCATCGCAGGCCGAAGAATTGCTTCTCCAGCATATCGCGTCGCCGCGGCGGAGCACGCCAGAAGCACGCCATTCGTCGCCAATTTCCGTGTTGCAATGCAATTTCCGTGCTGCGATAGGCTAAGCGGCCTCCCTTCAATGCAGCAGTCCGAACACGGCCACGCCGTTGGTCGCGCCGACGTAGACCTTGCCGCGCGAGATCATCGGCGTGATGAACTTGTTGCCCGCGCCCCACTGGTCGCGTGCTCCCGCCTGATTGCTGTTGTACAGCTCCCGTCCGAGATTGGTGGCGTCATAGGCGTGCAATGCACCCGTGGTGCCGTTTTCGGCGGCCCATAGAATCGCGTTCGATGTTCCGTTCGCCGAGATCGCGGGGACGGCGCCGGGATACGGGTACGTCGTCGGGCTTCGCGACGCGGCCGTGGTGGCGAGCAGCGCATTCGCGATGGGCAGCGCCTTGATGTTGTCGTTCCATCCGCCGTAATAGACGGTACCGTTGAAGTACGCAGGCGAGCCCCAGATGCCGCCTGCAAGCGTGCCCGTGAGCTGCTGCCAGATATTGTTCGACGAGGGATTGAACTTGCCCATCGAGTCGCGATCGACGACATAGATCTTGTTGTCCTTGCCCGCCGCGACGGCGAGATGCTTGACGGTGCCGTCGGCAGCTTTCTGGTCGGGCAGCAGCATCGCACCGCCCGAGCCGAAGTCGTTGTCGGCGTTGGCGAGCGCCACGACGTCGAGCGGCGCGAAGTAGTCGGTGACCTGCAGCGAACTCGCGGACAGCTTCATGAACGAGTTGCCGAAGTCGTGATCGACAGGAAAGCCGTTCGCATCGAGCGTGGTGCCGAACGTGCCGTTGCCGTCGACCACGTAGACCGATGTGCCGTCCGACGCCATGCCTGAGCCCGCCATCCATATCGAGCCCATATGGCCATTTGGCGCGACGTTGAGGACGCCCGTCTGCCGCAGGGTGTCCGCGCTGTAGCTCATGATCCAGCCCGTGTAGGGGCCTGCCATGCAGTGCGCTGTCCATCCCATGAAGATGTTGCCGTTCACGAGCGTGAGCGCAGCGCGCTCGGTATGCAGCGACGGATCGAACGTCAGCACGCCATTGACGCTGTTGCCGCCCGTGCCGGCAAACGTCGCCGCGATCTCCGTGGGCCCGCCGAACTGTTCGGCACCGCTCGTGAGATCGAGCGCATGCAGGCGGTGATGAATGCCGCCGCCTGCGTCCTTGGTCATCGCCACGGCATACAGCACGCCATGGGAACCGCGATTGCGATCGATGACGGGCGTCGACGTGATGCCGATTTCGGGCGTGATGTCGGTGCAGCCGCGATTGTCGCTAGGCGTTTCATTCGCGCCGTTCAGCGAGACTTGCCACAACGCTGCGTTGCTGTCCGCGTCGTACGCATAGACGCTGTTGTGCTCGGTGACGACATAGATCACGTTGTGAGTCGTGCCGTTGATCGGCAGACTCGTGACCGACAGCGGTTGTCCGTCCACCTTGCCGTCGGCAGCGAGAAACGCGACTTTGCCGAAAGTCGCCGAGTTCACATTCGACGGCGTGAGCGTCGTTTCCGCGAGCATCTGCCCTGTGCGGGCGAGGTCGTTGTGATGCATCAGCACGTCGGTCGCGAAGGCGGTGCCGGGTGTCGACGGATTGCTGCCCGAACCCGGCGCGCCGCTACCTGAGCCCGAGCCTGAACCGGAACCGGAGCTGCCGTTGGCGCCCGAACTGCTTGCGCTGTTGTCCGAAGAGCCATTGCCGCACGCGGTGCAAAACAGCGCGAGCGTCAGCGCGACAGTAGCCTTGCCGACATGCGCAAGCGCGCGAGGTCCGCGGCTGCCGAAACGGAGCCGGGATGCTGGCGATGATCGATACATGCTCGTCTCTCCCTATGCCCCGATCTGTGTCATCGCAGGGCTGCATGTCGCGCTTCGGCTCTTCTATGCGGCGCTTGCCTGCTCATTTGCCTGTTCATTCATGTTAAGAACCCGAAGGCAAGGTGGCAGGACATCGATTCGTCACCATCCGCCAGGCGATTGCCTTTTCACGAATTTGTCGAAAGCCCGTGATCCGTCGTACGGGATGCCGAGGCGTCAGTGTTGGCGATAGATCTGTCCATCGTCGCTGGCAGCGGCCGGCTCGGGACGGTCGGGCGGCGAATAGGCCTGGATGGTGTACGACGGTGTGGTGCGAGGCGCGGGCTTGAGCGGCGCTTTCGGTGTCGTGCTGTGTGCCGCGACGGTGCGCATGCCCGGCTTTTTCGGCGTCGTCTTGCCGGGCGTGTGGCTGGCCGTTTTGAGGGGCGCATGTGCATTTTGCGCACGTGCCTGCTGGCAGGTTGCATGCGTTGAGCACGTGGTATTCGCTTGCTTGGCCACGGTGCGATGCTCCTGATGTGCAACTGTCGTCACGCGCGTGGGCGCATGCGAGCGCGACGGCGTCGTGTTGGCAACCTGATGCGCGCGCGGTGCGGGCTGAGGCAGCGGCGGCGCCACGGGACGCGCCGCGAGCTGTTTGGCGGGGGGCTTGCCGGATTTCGCGGGCACGGCAGGTGCATTCTGTGTCGGCAACGTGGGCGCGCTGCTCGCGAGCGTGCTGCTGTGCGCGTCGGCCTGCTGCGTGGCTGCGGCTCCTGCCACGGCAGCAGCATCGACCACGTCGCGGCTGCGCAGCGTTTCGATCTGGTTGAGCAGCGTTCTCGCAAGTTCCTGCGTGCGTTCAGTGATCGTCGGGCGATCATGACGCGGCATGGCTCTCAATTCGCTTTCATTCACGATGCGGCGCAAGCTGCTTTGCATCTCGTCACGTTGTGTCAGTGTGACGTAAGTGCCGAACGCAATTGCAAAGCCCAGCAGTACGACAGCTGCGCCGACACTCAGACTCCAGTCGGGCGCGCCCACCGGTGCGGGCGCAGAGCGATTGCGCGGCTTCGACGTAATGCGCCTCAAGAGCGGTGCATCGACTGACCAGTTGGCGCGCTCATCGTCCGTTGATGCGTGTTCGCTGACCTGCGGCACTGAGCCATCGACAGGAAAGAGCAGATCGAGTGGCCGCGCCAGAGGGTCTTGCTGCACTACACCGTTTGTCTCCTGCGGCGCGTCGCATTGCTCAGGCGACGGCGCGGGTCGCTTGCGTATCGTGTCCATGAAGGACTCCCATGCCGGCACGGATGACGGCATCGCACATTCTTCTTCGTTGGCAACCATCGTGTGCAGGACCTGGGCCCGGTCACGACGCAATGCATCGCGCATGTCGCAATGGTCTTGAGCAATATGTGTCAGCTTGCGCAACAGGTCAATAAAACTCAGTGATTCATTTCGAAAAATGTTGTTTATCAGTAATAGAACCAGGGGAAAAAGACATGCCATGACGTATACGCGTCCGAAAACCATTTGCCTAATTCACCGATATCGGTTGATTCAGTGCATTCAAAAATCTGGCTGAAAGGAGTTTGGATGCGATAACGCGCCGTCAAAAAGGATCAAATAAATAGGAGATTAATGATCTGGCGTTTTACGCCAACGTTAATACCCCATTAAAACGTTGATAAGTTGTAGGTAAATTTAACCGGTATTAAAGTCATACCGATTGTTGCTCCGCTTGCGCGCTGGCGCACACGCATGAATCGCACCTGATATTTTATCATACGTTACAAAGAGTTACTCCGTTTCAGCAGACCTGCGAGTTACCGTTCGGTAACATGCCGGCTTGCAAAAAGCGGAAATCCTGCACGATCGATTCGTACGACAACGTCATTGCTCTTTGAGTAAGGCTTCCTCGCTGAATAGGCGTGTCGATATCATTCGAGTGCGGTAATCGTCTGATAAATTCCGACGTCCGCTTCTGTGTTACATCTGGTTGCAATCGAGCGCGTACGGCTTCACTCCCATGAATCTATCGCAGCGCTTGCCGTAATTGCGCTGCATCACCGTTCCTCCATCTGGGCGCGCATCCGCCGTTGAGGCGGTAAAAGCGACTTGCGTGCAACAGAGCTAGCTTTGAAACCTCTCACTTGCAATCGGGCATTTTTACTCGCTATTTTCGGACGGAGCCCGATTGCTCATTCGTATTTCCATGAAACTCAATTCACTTCTAGTTTCGTCGTCGATTGCGGTCCTGCTCGCGGGTTGCGGCGGCGGTGGCGGCAGTGGCGGTGGCACCAACGCTTCGGGCACCAGCCCATCGGGCAGCAACATCGCCCAGCAAGCGGGCGCGGGGTCGGCGGCGAATGCGACGGCCAACGGGAACACCACGGGCAGCATCAGTTGCGCGTCGCCGTCGACTGCGGGCGCATCGGCAGGCGGTCCACAAATTTCCGCGGATACGCCGAGTACCGACGCCACGCGCATGTTCCCCTCGGGTTCGAACTTCCCGCTTGTCTTCACGACGAATGCGAGCAGCGCGGATACGCTGAACTGGTCGGTCAGCGACACGACGGGCCGCGTCGCGGCAAGCGGCAGCTTCGGGGTGCCGCGCGGTGCTTCCGCGACGACCCTGACGTGCAACTCGACGCTCGCGGGCTACTTCGCCGTGTCGGCGAGCCTGAAGTCGGGCGGCGGCGCCTTGCCTCAGGCAGGCACGCGGCCGACGGGCATCTCCACGTTCGGCGTGATTCCGAATCTGAGCGGTATCGTGCCCGCCGTGACCTACACGAAGCAGGAGCAGCATCGTTTCGGCATGCAAGGCGAGAACGATCGAGCGGCCGTGCTCGCCGGCCTCGGCATCACGCAGACCATCGACAGCCGCCAGATGGCGACGATGGAACCGAACGGCCCGAATACCTTCGATCCGTCGGCGAACAATCTCGACTCGTTCTACACGTCGGGCAATGTGATGCGCCTGATTCGGCTCGACGGCCTGCCGGGCTGGGCGACACAGTCAGGCAATTTCGAGGACTTCGCTGCGCTGCCTAAAGATCCGTCGTATCTGCAGAACTACATGAGCCGTGTCGGCACCGAATCGAATGCGATCCGGCAGAAGTATTTCCCTAAGCAGTCGGCGAACTTTTATCAGGTGACGTGGGAGCCGAATTCGCTGTGGAAGGACTCTGACGCCAACTTCGTGTCGCTATACCAGACGGTGTATCAGGGCATTCACTCGACCGACCCGGGCGCAGTGGTGATGGGCCCGACGGATGCATTCCCGAACCTCACGAACCAGCGCCTGCAGCGCATCGCTTCGCTGGGCTTCGGCAAGTACATCGATGGCGTTGCAACGCACGGCTACTACGACGCGGGCACGTCGCCTTCGCATCCGCCCGAGCGTCTTGCCACTAACCCCGATCCCGCCACCGCGGCTAATGCGCTCAACAACGAGATTCGTACGCTGCGCACGACGATGTTGAATCAATATCGTTCGGGCATGAGGCTGTATCAGACGGAAGTCGGTATCAGCTATGACCTGGGGTCGTCGTACGGCCCGAATTATCCGACGGCTAACGTGTTGTTCGCGCAAGGTGCGGTGGTCGCGCGAACGCACATCATCCTGTTGGGCGAGGGCGCGGATGTTTCGTACGTGTTCTATGGCGCGGACTATCCGGATGAGGTCGGCTATGGCACGTTCTTCGACTTGTCGAACCCGCAAGGCTCGTTCGGCGCGACCAACATCAGTCCGAAGCCGGCCGCGATGGCAGTGAGCGCGATGTCTCGCGTCCTCGATGGCACGAACACACTTGGCCCCGTGAAGAGCATGCCGTCGGGTGCATATGCGTACTCGTTCCAGCAACTCAATAGTGGGTCGGTGATCACGGCGCTGTGGGCGCACAACAATGATGTATGGAGCGCGAGCGCAGGCTTTAGCTCGACGTATAGCGTGACCTATAGCCTGCAGGTCGATGCCCCGGGCACGAGCGGCACGGTCAAAGTACTGGACATGATGGGCAACCCGACGACGCTCAGCTACTCGAACGGCACGTTGAAGTTGAATCTGACGGAGGCGCCGATCTATGTCGTGTCGAACAATGCGACGGTCGCAAAGAGCAATGTGAATCCGCCGCCGGGTTACGTTGGTTCCTGATTGACGTGCTGCAATGCGGGTAGTGCTTTAGGTTGACCGCAAAGAGGGAGTTGTCTGGAAAGGGGCGGAAGGTTTTTCCTTGCGCCCCTTTTTGTTTCTTGTGCTTCTACGACGCGGAGTACTTCGGTGCAAACGATGTCTCGCACAACAGCGCTTACTTGCTGCAGTCTCTCCGAATACGACGCTAAGTCTTTGATAGAGCGAACGAGTACATTGGTTGCCTCAGTGGCGACGACCACTTGAAAAAGTTCTGCCGCAATCTTTTTGAAGAGCCGCGAAATAAGTGCTTGACAGCCCCTGTGGGCTCTCGCATAATTCGGCCTCTCCAAACGACGGAGGCGCAAGAAAGCAGCAGAAAACAGCGGCTTTTTAGCGAATGTTCTTTAACAATCAACAGCCGATAAGTGTGGGTGCTCGATGGCGGCGCGCGGTGGTTTT